>JBBRIO010000001.1:0-33402 GCA_038220855.1 Bryobacterales bacterium
TTTGCGAACAATTTGCCGAAGCTGGATAGCGGGAAGGTGTTTGCGATGTGGCTTGTGCCGAAAAGCGGCGCGCCGCGTCCGGCGGGGACGTTTCGGGCGGATGAGGCGGGCGGCGCGGTGCATTTGAACGTGCAGGGATTCGACTTGGCGGGGATTGCGGCAGTGGCGCTGTCGGTAGAGCCAGAGGGTGGATCGCCGGCTCCGACGACGACGCCGTTTTTGGTGACGGGCGTTTAGGTTAAGGCGGGACCTGCCAAGCGCCGTTGGCTTTCCAGGGGCTGGTGACGGCGGTGAGGGTTTGGAGGGCCATCCAGACGACCTTGCTGCCGGCGAAGGCGGGCTTGAAGGTCAGGTTCAAGTTGAGCGTGAGGCGGGTGCCGGCGCGAGTGACGGTGGAGCCGCTCGTGTTGAGTTGGCATTGGGAGTTCGAGATGGTGGCATTGCCGGAGAGGGGGATGAAGTTAATGGTGCCGGCGTCTCCGTTGTCGGGGAAGAGGCCGATGAGGTTGCCCGGCGCGAAATAGACGATGTAGCAAGCGTTGCGGCCGTCGAGGGCGGTGTTGACCAGGGCCCAGAGGGTTTGGAGATTGGCGTTGCTGGTTTGGTCGTCGTAAGCCAACGTTATGATGCCGCCGGAGGAGTTTCCGGCGGGCGGGGTCATGGCCACGGGATTTGGAAACGTCGTGGCTCCGCCGGGGATTTGATGGAAGCCGCTGGAGGACCAGCCGGAGTTGAGGCCTTGGTCATCGCGGGCGGCGAGGTAGACTACTTTGCTGCCGGCGAAGCTGGCGCTGAAGGTGATGTTGAGGGTTAGGGTGAAGTTGTTTCCACTGCCGGCGGCGGAGGAGCCGATGCCATTGATGGTGCACTGCGAGTTGGAGACGGCGTTCGCGGTGCCGAGGACGAGGGGGTTGGAGAGGCCGTCGTTAGGGCCGAGGTTGTTGACGAGGAAGAGAGCACCCGCGGGGACGGAGTAGGCGATGTAGCAGGCGTTGCCGACGTCGAGAGCGTTGTTGATGAGGGCGTTGAGGACGCCGAGACGGCCGAAGCCGGTGGGGTTGGAGAACTGGAGGACGAAGGATTTGGTGAGCCCGGAGCCGTTGATGGGTATGGGCAGGGAAATGGACGGCGGCGCAACGGAGATGCCGATGCTGGCCGAGGAGGAGGCGGCGGCGAGATCGGCGGTGGGGTCGTCGCTGTCGGTAGTGGCCCAGTTGCTGAGGGTGGCACCCTCGGTAAGCGTAGGGCTGACGGCGGTGTTGACGATTACCGCCCTAGACTCGCCCGGGGGGATGTTGCCGAGAGGAATGGTGACTTGGCCGTTCGATTCCGTGCAAGGAACGGAGCAACTGCGGAAGAGAAGGCCGGTGGGGAGGTTGTTGCGGATCTGCGTATTGTTTGGAGGCGACTTCCGTGTCATTGGCGACGGTGGCGGCGATGGCGATCGGCGCGTTGACGGCGAAGAGGGCGCGCGTGGTTTGAACCTTGGTAGAGGACGCGGCGGGTGCAGCGGATAGGACGGTGGAGAGTCGGAGATTGACCCGGCGTTGGGGGGTGGCTGGCTCCCGGAAGCGGGGGACGGGGGCGTTATTGCGGGCGACGCTGACGGAGCTAAAGGGGCCCATGCCGCCACTGAGGGAGCCCAGCATGGCGTTGATCTGCGCTGGGGAAGCGTTTTGGAAGACGACTGGAAAGGTAAGGGTTTCAATGGCGACAGGGTCTGCCGAGAGGAGTTGCCAGACGGCGGTGACGGCACCGGCAACGGGGGTTAGTTCCTGATATTGGCGGCCGGCGAGGCCGGTGCCGATGAAGGGGAAGCCGCCGAGGCCAGTGGAATCGGCGGAGATGAGTTGGGCTTTGCCGGGACCTTCTATCGGGATAATGGGCGCGAACACTTTCACCCCGCTGGGGACGTTGCGGAGGGAGAGGAGGATTCGCGTGTCTACGCGGAAGGCGGTGGCGAAGCCTTCCCGGTAGAGGACGGACACGGCGCTGGAGCCGGCCTGGGGGACGCCCGGTTGGACGGATAGGCCGGGGAGGACGAGGGCGGCGGTGAGGACCGGGTTGGCGATGGGGATTGGTATGTTGGCGTTGAAACGGAGCGAAGCGGTGAGGACGGTGGAGGCGAGGTTGGCGGTGGCGTTGACCAGGCTCGCGTCGGCGCGCAGGTTGGCGATGCGGAGGATGACGGCTCCGGCAGGGGGGCGGACGGCGGGCCAGCGGACACTGTTATAGCCGGAGATCTGAGCGGTGATGGCTGGGCCGCTGTTGATCGTTAGGCTGGGGAAGTCGGCGCCGTTCGTGACGTTTGAGTTCGGGGCTAGTTCGAGGTCGCCGAGGAGTTCGGTTCGGCCCTCAGCGGCGGCGAGGGACGGGGTAGAAGTGAAGGCGCAGGCGGCGGTGGCGGCGGACCCAACTTGGGTGACGACGAAGGGTTGGCCGGCGATGGAGAGCGAGGCGGAGCGGGCGGCGGCGGTGGGGTTGGCGGCGGCGGAGAGGGAGACGGTGCCCTTGCCGGAAGCGGCGGCACCGGAGGGAATGGTGATCCAGGGGACGGGGCTGGTGGCGGTCCAGGAGCAGCCCGCTGGGGAGGTGACTTCGACGGTGAAGGTGGACGAAGCGGAGGAGAGGGGTTGGGTGGATTGGGAGAGCGTAAAGGTGCAGGGTGCAGAGCCGGCCTGGGTGAAGGCGATGGTCTGGCCGTTGGCGGTGATGGTGGCGGAGCGGCCGGCGGGGGCGGGATTGGGGTCGGCCACGAAGGAGAGCGTGCTGTTGCCAGAGCCGGTGGGAGCGGAGGTGATGCGGAGCCAGGGAGCGGAGGAGGAGGCGCTCCAGGCGCAGAGCGAGTTGGAGACACCGATAGCGACGGTTCCGGAAAGCCCGCTGGCGAGGGCGGCGGTGGCAGAGGCGGTGAGCCCGAACTGGCAGACGATTCCGGCTTGGGTTACGTTAAAGAGCTTGCTGCCGATGGTCAGAGAGGCGGAGAGGGCCTGGGTGGCGTTGTTCGCCGCTACGTTGAAATTGATGACGGTGGGTCCGGAGCCCGAGGTGGGGGAAGAGAAGGTGATGGCGGGGGTGGGGCTGGTGGCGGTCCACGCACAGCCCGGAGTGGTGATGAGCGAGACAGAGCCGGAGGAAGCGGTGGCGGGCAGCGTGGCAGAGTCGGGGACGAGGTCGTAGCGACAGGTGCCGGAGGGGGCCACGTCAATATTGAGCGGCATAGAGGCGTAAAGGCCGAGTTTGTTGGCGGCCGGGGCGCTATAGGTTAGCCAGGTTTGATAGGTGTTGACGGACAGCACGGCGGAGGCGGGGTAAGTAGACCGGACTTGCGTGCTGCTGAGGCGTTCGACTGGTCCATCGAATTGGTGGAGACCGACCGAGAGGAGATTGAAGCGGTCCTGCACCTCGAAGTTTGTGCCGTTGAGCAGGAGCGAGCCGGCGGTGGCGGCGAGGAGGACGTTGGGCGTAGCGGAGAGGATGGTGCGGGGGGGGCGGGACGTCGAAGGTGAGGGGAGTGGAGGAGACCCCGCCGGGGTTCTTGACGGTGACGGAAACGGGGCCGGCTACCTGCGTGAGACCGGTGGGGATATAGGCCAAGAGGCGGGCGGTGTTCGGGGTGGGTGTCGGGAAGGGGACCGTCTCCAGGAGAAGACCGTTCCAGGTGGCTGTGGCGTTTGGTTGGATCTGGGTGCCTTCGATCCGGAGAAACCAGCGGTACCCGTTCCGGCAATGGTTGTGATGATGCCGTCGGTGGAGACTTTGCGGATTCGCGAGGAGTCGTTTTCGGCGAGGTAGACGTTTCCGGCGGCATCTACCGCGACGTCCTCCGGGCCGAGCAGGCAAGCGGCGGAGGCGGCTCCGCCGTCGCCGAGCGCGGGGCTACCGCCGCCTCCGGCAAAGGTGGAAATGATTCCCGCCGGCGAGATGGAACGGATGCGATTGCTGTCGTATTCCGCGATTAGAATGGTGCCGTCGGGGCGGAGCGCGAGATTTTGTGGCCATGCGAGAGTGGCGGCGCTGGCGGGACCGCCGTCGACGGTGAAAGTGCGGGCACCCGTGCCGGCGATCGTCGAGATGATTCCGGCGGGGGTGACCTTGCGGACACGGTGGTTGGCTCGATCAACGAAGAGAAGATTACCGGCGGAGTCGATCACCATCCCCCGGGGTTCGTTGAGGGCCGCGGCTGTTGCCAAGCCACCGTCGCCCGAAAATCCGGCTGCGCCAGTTTCGGCGACTAGTGTGTTCGCGTTCGTTACGGTGTTAATCCGGCGGATTCGATGGCCGTTGTACTCGGCGATGTAAACGTTGTTCGTGGCGTCCACCATTACGGCCCAGGGACCCCCGCCGGTGTAGAAGGTGGAGATGCTTCCCGTGGGGGAGACCACGCGCACGCGGTTATTTGAATAGTCGGCGATATAGGTGTTGCCAGCAGCGTCGACGGCGGCTCCGACCGGATAATTGAGGGCGGTGCTGGAGGCGGTGCCATCGTCGGCAATGGTGCTGATTTTCCCGAAGATGCCGGGGCGGGCGCGGTTGTAGGACGCGTTGATCTCGGTGGCCGTGCGGGCGCGGCTCGAGATGCGGAGTTCGTCGATGGCGGCATCAATCGGGTTCGCGAAATTGTCACTGCCGAGAACAAAGTTGGCGGCGGCAATGGCCGGGAGGGCGGACGAGAGCGTTGTCTGGTTGACTTATACGCCGTCGAGATAGATGCGGATCGCGGTGCCTTCGCACGTAAATGCGGCGTGGCGCCATTGGTTGGCCGGGAACGTATTGGCGTTTACGGCTACGCCCTGTTCGGCTACTGTGCGATTGAAGAGAGCCCGCCAGTTCGGGGAAGCGTCCTTACCAAAGAGCAGTCCGCCGGAGGTGCCCCAGCTCAAAGTTTGGTTTGATCCAGAATTCCAGAGTCCCGGCCGATGCGCTGATGTTGTTGGCGGCGGCGAAGGTGATCTGATTTCCGGCGGTGAGTTGGAGGGCTTGGCCGAAGACTCCAGGGACGTAAGCCACACCCGTGGCATTGGCCGAGGCGGGGGTCTCGCCCTGCACGCCGAGTAGGTTGCCGTCAAAGCGAAGTAAGAGGGTGGTATCGGCGTCGCCAGGAAGAGTTTGCGCTCGCAGACCTAGCCCGAGTGCCAATATCGCGGCAAGAACGAAGCAATGGCGCATAGCGCCATCATACAGATGTTTTCAAGAATTATTTGATGGCCAGGCTGACGGTCCGCGGGCCGCGGATGCCGCCGAGGTCGAGGACGACCGGGACGATGCCGGGGTCGAGGTCGAGCGGGACGCGGACGTTGAGCTGCGTCAGACCGCTGACGACTCCCGGCGTGCTCCCGGCGAAGAGCAGTTCGGCTTCTCGATCAGCGATGAACACCTTGGTGGCCAGAGCCGGGCGGGGCGGGTTGTTGCCGGTGACTTCGCCGTCGACCTGGGCGGGCGAAGTGCGGCCGGTGCCGTTCGCGTAAAGGACGACGATGGAGCCGCGGTCGGCGGGGTTGGAGCCGGTGTTAATGCTGCCGTCCTGATTGAGGAACGCACCGCCACCGAGCCCAGAGGAGTTGTAAGTGAAGAAGGCTGGAGAGGCCGCTTGGACGGTAAGATTTAACGAGTTAGTTGGGCGGCCGGCGACTTCGACGCGGAGGGTCGTCGATGGCTCGGCGACGCCGTAGGGGACGATACAGTTAATTTGATTCGCGGAAACGAAAGTAAGGGGGGCGGGGATGCCGTTGAAGAGCACGCGGGTATCGTTAAGTTGCGTCGCGACGCGGCCTTGGGCCGTGAGGGCGAGGCCGGCGGGTTCGGCGGGTCCGATGGCAAGGCCGTAGAGGGTGATGAATTGGCCTGGGGCGATGGGAACAGCAAGTTGGCTGGCGGCGTTGACGGTGCCGGCACCGCTGATGAGATTGGGGACGGCGAAGCTGGCGGAGAGGAAGAGATTGCGGTCGACGGTGACGCGGGGGGCGGCATCGTCGGCCCAGCCGGTGAAGGCGAAGTTGCCGCGGGGCGAGGCGGTGCGGGTGAGTACGGAACCGCCTGGGACGAAGCCATCGGCGGGGATGGCGGGGTCAACGGTGAGGGTCCCGCCGTTGGAGGGCGAGGCCAGGAGGGTGACGCGATGTTGGGCTGAGAAGTCAGCGGTGAGGGTGGCGGGGCTGGCGGTAGCGGTGTAGGTTTGGGAAGCGGCGGCCCCAAAGGACCAGGAGGCGAACTCGTAGCGGGAGTTGGAGTTGGGAGCGGTCTGGGAAGGGAGGGCGACACTGAGAGTGTGGGTGGAGCCGGAGGCCCAGTTGAAGCGTCGCGGCGTGGTTTGGGCGGTTCCGTCGATGACGACGCGGAGACCGGGCGGGTTGGAAGTTACGGTGGTGAGGACCGCGTTTGAGAAACCGGCGGTGTAACGGAGGTCGGTGCCTTCGATGGGGACACGGATGGGGTTGGCGCTGCCGTGTGAGGAGAAGTAGCCGAAGCCGGACCAGTTGGTGAACTCGAAGCCGGGGGCCGGGACGGCGCTGAGTTGGACGAGCGAGCCGGCAGGGACGCGGTCGTTTTCGGCGGGCGGGGTGAGGCGGATGGAGCCGGCGGTGGCGGGGCTGCTTAGGAAGGGAAAGGCAATCATACGCCGATATTGAACGGTATAAACGGTGGTGCTGGCGGCGGCGGTGATGGTTTGGATGCGGGGGCCGAAGTTGCTCCAGCGACCGTAGATGAACTGGGTGGCGTCGCGCGTTTGGTCGTCGGCGCGGAGGGTGTGGGTCGAGCCGCGGGCCCAGTCGAACGAAGCGGGGGTGGTGACTGAGCGGGCGTCGACGAAGAGGGTGAGGCCGGGCGGGTTGGACGTGATGGTGGTTCGGCGAGGGGCGGGGCCGTAGAGGCGGCTGATGGTATCGATATCGGAAGGGGCGAGGGCGGTACGTTGGCCTATGGTGATGCCACGGGGGACGGTCTGCATGGCGTAGTTGAGGGGGTAGGCGAAGCCGTCCTCGGAGTAGTGCATGATGGAATCGAAGGGATAGGGACCAACGTCGTCACCGTCGGAGAGGGAGGGTTCGTACTGGCTTCGGTCGCCGCGGGCCATGGCGGAATAGTCGACGTCGACGAACATGTCGCGATCCTGTCGGGACTGCGTGTGCCAGAGGCCAAGGGCGTGGCCGATTTCGTGAATGACGGAGCCGACGAGGCAGGTATCGGGCAGGTTGATGAACTGGCGTCCGCCGATGCGACCGACGTTGGAACTGCAGGCGAAGCCGTTGCGACGGCGGAATTGGATGTAGTCGGTTTCGGTCGTGCGGAGGACGAGGCGGACCGGCGTTGCGTCGTTCCAGGCGCGAATGGCGGGTTCGAGGCGGGTGGCGACTTCGGGGACGTCGCTATCGATGACGTAGGGGACGACGCCGTTGGGCCAGCGGTATCGTTGCCCGAGGACCACGCTGGAGGCGCGGTTGGCTGCTTTGGTTTCGACGTCGCTGACGGGCCCGAGAACGATGTCGCCGACCAGGGCTTCGCCGTCGATGACCTGGTAGCGAATGCGGCGTCCATTGACCTCGGTTTCGCGCCAGTCGGGGGACTGCGAATGCAGGGTGAAGGCGAACGCAAGGGCGACTAGAGTTCTCATGGCAGCAGTCTTGAGATGCCCGGTGGGGCCATCGGGTTTCGCTACGCTTATTACTTAACGGCGATGCTGGCGGTGCGGGGGCTGCGGAAATCGCCGGCCTGGATGACGATGGGAACGGTGCCGGGGCCGATGGTATCTTCATTCGGTACGCGGACGGAGAGTACCGTGAGGCCGTTCACGCTGCCCGGGACGCTAACTGCGGGGGAGAGGATTTCGACCTCGCGGTCGGCGATGAACACTTTGATAGGGAGTTCGGGGCGGGGCGGGACGGGGCCGGTGATCTCTCCGTCGACCGAGGCGGGCGTGGCTCGGCCGGTGCCGGTGGCGTAGATGGTGACGGCAGAGCCGCGGGCGGCGG
Source organism: Bryobacterales bacterium (assembly GCA_038220855.1). Classification (GTDB taxonomy): domain Bacteria; phylum Acidobacteriota; class Terriglobia; order Bryobacterales; family Bryobacteraceae. The sequence continues at coordinate 7,971 of JBBRIO010000001.1, forward strand.
GATTGCCGGATGAGTTGGGGGTTTGGTCAGCGTTGAGGGTGGAACCGACGCCGAGACCGGTGGCATTCGCAGTGTAAATAGCGGGTACGGCGGCTTGTACGATGACTGGCAGAGCGGGGGTTGACTTTCCAGCGACTCTTACCGCGATGGACGGATTTGCAGAACTGATGCCGAAAGGGACGATGCAGTTGATCTGATTGCGGGAGACGTAAGTGATGGGGGCGCCGGGGATGCCGTTGAACAACACTTCGGTCTGGTAAAGATCTCGGGCGTTGGCGGCGAAGGAGGACGAGATCTGAGCGGTAGTGGCGGGGCCGATGCCGGCACCGTACAGGCTGATCATTTCGCCGGGCGCAATGACGGTTTGACCGAGGGGGCTGCGGAGTTGGCTAGCCGCGTTGACCGTGCCAGCCGAGGAGAGAATACCGAGTTCGCCGAAGCGGGCGGAAATGACAAGATCACCGTTAACGGTGATCTGCGTGGATGGTTCGGGTTTGAAACCGGACAAGGAGTCGCCCCAACCGAGGAACCCATATCCGGTGCCGGGCGTGGCAGTGACGGTGAGGGTTGTGCCCGTGGGAACGAGAGCGGGAACGCGATTGTCAGCGGGCAGGGAAGGAGAGAAGGTGATTGTGCCGTTGTGGGTTGGGGGGGCGACCCAGCTAACGGCGTGGCGGGCCGTGAAGGTGGCTTCCACGTCGCCGAGACCGGCGGTAAGGGCGCGCGACCAGGACTGGAACTTGTACTTGGAGCCTGCGTTGGGAAAGACGCCGTCTTGGTCGGGCGTTTGGATCGTTAGGGCGGTGCCGGTGGGCCAAGTGCCGCGGTAAGGAGTTCTGACCGATTCGCCATTGACCGTTAGCACGAGTCCGGGGGGGAGACTGGTGATGGTGGTGACGGGAAGTCGAGTGAAGATCGCGGTGTAGTTGACTTTGGTCGAATCGGAGGCGGAGAGGGCGATATCGAGAGGATTGCTGCCGCCTGGGGAGGACTTGACGTTGCCGATCTTTGCCGACCAATTCAGGAAGGTGTAACCCGAATCAGGGACGGCCTTGAGTTGAGCGAAGGATCCGGCGGGGAGCCGGTTCTTCTCCAGGGGGGGGGATACTTCGACACTCCCTCCGCTGTCGACATATGTCTCGATTTCGATCATGCGGCGGTAATTGGCGGTGTAAAAAGTGGTGCCCTGCGGCCGGGCGATCTTCTGTTCGCGGGGGCCGAAGTTACTCCACCCGGCAAATACGCAGTAGAAACCAAGGTCGCAGGGTTGCTCTTCGGCCGCGGAGAGCGTAAACGACTCCCCGGCGGGCCAATTGAAGGCTGGGTCGTAGATTTTCAGGGGTACGCGGGAGGAATCGGCAATGGTAAGTGTAGGGCCGGGAGGGTTGGAAGTGATGATGGTTTTGGGGGGCAGTTGGCCGTAGAGTCGAGTAATGCTATCGATGTCGGCGGGGGCGAGGGAGTCGCGCCGCCCGATGGGGATGCCGGGAGGGATGGTAAGAAGAGTGAAGGTAGAGGCGACGTTAAACTGCTCTTCGTTGTAGTGCATGATGGAGTCGTAAGGGTAGGGCCCGGCGTCTTCGCTGTCGGTCAGATCCTGGTTGTACTGGCTCCACAAGCCTCGGCGCGTGATCGACGGATATCTGACGTCAACATAGAGGTCGCGGTCCTGCCGGGCCTGGGTGTGGTTCAGCCCGAGGGCGTGGCCGATTTCATGAATTAACTCCGCCTTGCTGCATTTGCTGGGTGCGATGATGGCTTGCGGGCCGCCCTTTCTTCCGATGGAGGAACTACAATCATCGCCGGGGACGAACTCGAGGTAGTCTTCATCGGCAGCGGTCTTGGGGCGGAAGAGAATGGGAGGTTTTCCTGTTTCGGTTCCAACGACTTTTGAGAACTCGTTAATGGCATCAATGATTCGTTGTTCTTTCGAGGGGACGTAGGGGACGACGCCGTTGGGCCACAACTTGGATCGGCTGCGGACGGCGCTGGAGGCGCGGGGGGACTTCCCCGTGAACTCGCTGGCGGGTCCAAGGATGATGTCGCCGTCGATGGCGTAACCATCCCTGATCTGGAACCGCACCCATTGGCCGTCGATCTCGGATTCGTGCCAAGTGGGGCCTTGGGCGAATAGGGAGACAGCGAGGAGGAAAACGGAGATGGTTTTCATGGGCGAAATAAAAAAATACCGGCGACGCCAGCAGCGCCTGCTGACGTGCAGTCTAACGCATTTTCCGGAGTGATTCCACCGAGCGCGAAGAGGGGGATGGTGACGGCGGAGCAGGCTTGGCGGAGGGCGATCAGGCCGATGCCGGGGTGATAATCGGGCTTGGAAAAGGGCTGAAAGATGGGGCTAAAGAAGACGTAGTCGGCGCCTTCGGATTGGGCTTGGCGGAGTTCGTCGAGGGTGTGGCAGGAGACGCCGATGAGAAAGCCGGGCGGGGTGAGGGGCCGGAACGAGGACGGGGCGGGGCTCTGGGCGGGGAGATGGAGACCGTGGGCCCCGGCGGCGAGGGCGACGTCGAGGCGGGAGTTGATGATCACTTTTTTCTGCGGCGCGGCGGCGAGGGCGGCTAAAGCGCGGGCGTAAAGATCGCGGGCGGGGAGTTGTTTGGCGCGAAGTTGGAACCAGTCGGCGGCGGGGTGGACGGGAAGGGCCTCGGCGATTTGGCAGCGGAGCATATTAGAGAATGCGGAGCGCGGCGGGGGGGAAGGCGATGAGCCATTCGCGAGTTTGGCGGAGGGGTTCGTATTCGGCGCGGGACATTTCGACTGAGAGGCCGTCGGCGAAGTGGAGGATGACCGAGTGGGGCCGTTCGGCGACGCGATCCAGGGTGGTGGGGATTTGGTTTTCGGTTGGCGCACTGGAGCGGGGCAGAGCGCGGAGAAGGGAGGGGAGCAGGCAGAGGGTGATCCGGTCGCCGATGAAATGGGAGGGATAGTAGGGACCGGTGAGATCGTGGTCGAGGCAGCGGATGCGGCTCGTTTGGCGGCTGGGGTCGAGGGCGCGGATTTCGGCGGGGAGCAGGGTGTAAATGCCCAGGAGGCGGGCGGCTTCGGGGGAGGCGGGATGGTCGGCAACTTGGCGGGGAGTGCCGGACTGGATGATGCGGCCGTCGTGGACGATTTGGAGGGAATCGCCGAGTTCGAAGCACTCTTCGAGGGAATGGGTGACGAGGACGATGGGGGTTTCGTACTGGGTGCGGACGGCGCGCAAAATGCTATATAGCTCTTGGCGGAGGGAGGCGTCGAGGCCTTGGGCTGGTTCGTCGAGCAGGAGCATGCGGGGGGCGCGGAGAAGGGCGCGGGCGATGGAGCCGCGTTGCTTTTGGCCGCCGGAGAGTTCGCCGGGGCGGCGTGCGGCGACGTCGGAGAGTTGGAACTGTTCGAGGGAGTCTTTGACCTGGCGGGCGCGTTCGCGGGGAGGGAGGGCGTGGGCGGCGAAGGCGAGGTTGTCGGCCAAGGTCATGTGCGGGAAGAGCGCGTAGTTTTGGAAGACGTAGCCGCAGCGTCGGGCCTGGGGCTGGAGGTTTACGCGGGTCTCGCCGTCATAGAGGATGGAATCATCAAGGAGAATGCGTCCGGCGGTGGGGGTGGCGAAGCCGGCGATAGAATCGAGGGTGAGCGTTTTTCCGGAGCCGGAGGGCCCGAACAGAACGGTGACCCCGGGACGGGCTTCGAAGGCGAGATCGAGGGCGAAGGCGCGGGAGCCTGGCCGGGCGGGGAACGAATGTTTAAGACGAACTTGCAGCATGGTCAGGCTCGTTTGGGGGCGAGAGCGTTGGCGAGGGTGAGCAGGGAGATGGCGAGGGCAGAGACGGCCAGAACGAGCCAGCGGGCGAGGTCTCCGTTGCCGCCTTCGACGGCGTCATAGATAGCGACGGCGACGGTTTGGGTGCGTCCGGGGATGTTGCCGGCGAGCATGATAGTGACGCCGAAATCCCCGAGGGAGCGGGCGAAGGCCAAGGCGGCGGCAGCGAGGATGGGGCGGAGGGCGAGGGGGAGGGTGATGTGGACGAAGACGCGCCATTCGGAGGCGCCCAGGGTGCGGGCGGCACGTTCATAGACGTGGTCGACCGATTCCAGGGAAGCGCGGGCGGACTTGATCAGCAGGGGCGCCGAATGGAAGAGGGCGGCGACGACCGCGGCTTGCCAAGTGAAGACGAGAGGGCTGCCGGTGACCGTTTCGTACAGGCGGCCGAGAGCGGATTCGCGGCCGAGGAGGATCAACAGGTAGAAGCCGAGGACGGTGGGAGGGAGAACGAGAGGCAGGGAGATGGTGGCATCAAGGACTTCGCGGCCGCGGAAGGCGCGATTGGCGAGAACCCAAGCGAGGGCCAGGCCGATGAGCAGCGAGAGGACCGTGGCCAAGGCGGCCACGCGGAGGCTGAGCCAGAGCGGGAACCAGTCGTGCTGCATATGTGGGGCCAAACAAAGTATAGCTGTTTTGTTTTACGGCGAACATGCTATGAAAGGATTATGCAGATAGCGGGGAAGCGAGTGCTCGTGACGGGCGGGGCGTCGGGATTGGGGGCGGCGACGGTCGAGGAGTTCCGGGCGGCGGGGGCGGAGGTGCGGGTGTTGGATCGGGCCCTGGGGCAGGATGTGTTGCGGGATGAGGACGTGGCGGCGGGACTGGGGGGGGGCGTGGATATCGTAGTGAATTGCGCGGGGGTGGCGACGGCGCAGCGGACGGTGGGGCGGGAGGGGCCGATGGCGCTGGAGGATTTCGAGCGGGTGATGCGGGTGAACGTGTTGGGGACGTTTAACGTGATTCGGTGGGCGGCGGCGGCGATGATGGAAAACTCGGCGGGGGAGGACGGGGAGCGGGGCGTAATAGTGAACACGGCGTCGATTGCGGCGTTTGATGGTCAGATTGGGCAGGCGGCGTATGCGGCGTCGACGGCGGCGGTAGCGGGGATGACGCTGCCCTTGGCGCGAGAGTTTGCGCGGGTAGGGATTCGGGTGGTGACGATTGCGCCGGGGTTGATGGATACGGCGATGTTGGACGGGCTGCCGGCAAGCGTGAAGGGGGAGTTAGGGAGGACGGTACCGTTTCCGAATCGGCTGGGGGAGGCGGGAGAGTATGCGCGGTTGGTGCGGCATGTGGTGGAGAATTCCTATTTAAATGGCGAAACGATCCGATTGGACGGAGCAATTCGTCTTGGGCCAAAATAATCGTTGCGATTGTGTTATTCTAATTTCTGACATCAAACGATTAAGGGAAGACTAAGGAGTATCCACTTTACGGCATGGCACTGGCGGCTGAATCGAAACAAGAAGTAATCGCGAAGTACAAGATCCACAAGACCGATTGCGGTTCGCCAGAGGTCCAGGTTGCGATCCTGAGCCAGCGCATAACGCAGTTGCAGGATCATTTTAAGGCGAACAAGAAGGATCATAGCTCACGCCGTGGACTTTTGTTGATGGTAGCTCGGCGGCGCAGGCTGCTGGATTATCTGAAGGGCGATAGCCCGATGCGTTACAAGACGCTCATCACTAGCCTTGGCATCCGTCGTTAGGGGAAAACTTTCGGAATTCCGCTCCCGGTGAGCGGATAAGACCGCGCGTACAATCGCTCCTCGCGTCTCCTTGATTTCGAGTCAATTCGGTTCAAGGAATAGCAATGCTTCATAAAGTTGAAATTGACCTGTTTGGTCTGCCGGTTTCGATCGAAACCGGCCATATGGCCAAACAGGCAAACGGATCGGTGATTGTGCGCTCCGGCGAGTCGGTAGTGCTGGTCACGGCGTGCACGGCTAATAAGCCGAAGCTGAACGCTGACTTTTTCCCGCTCACGGTTGATTACCGCGAGTTTACTTATGCCACGGGTCGTTTCCCTGGCGGATTCATTAAGCGAGAGGGCCGTCCTTCCGAAAAGGAAGTGTTGACGAGCCGGATGATTGATCGTCCGATTCGCCCCCTCTTCCCGGAAGGGTATTCGCACGAGACGCAAGTTATTGCGATGTTGTTGTCGGCTGATCCGTTACGAGATCCGGGTTCCTTGGCGATTGCTGGTGCCGGTGCTGCGCTGGCGATCAGCGATATCCCGTTTCATCATGTCCTGAGCGCGGTTCGCGTGGGCAAGGTGGGCGGTAAATTGGTGCCGAATCCGTCCTACGAGCAGGCGGCGGAATCGTCGTTAAGCATCATCGTGGCGGGTACGGACAATGGAATCGTGATGGTGGAAGCCGCAGCGACCCATGTTTCGGAAGCCGAGATGTTGGAAGCCATTGAGTTTGGCCACGAGTGCTGCCGGAAAATGAACGCCGGTATTCGCGAACTGATGAAGTTGGCGGGCAAAGACAAAAAGGCTTACACCACGCCGGCGATCAACCAACCGTTGCTCGACGAGATCGACGCGTTTATCCGAGCTGAGCTCAGCGATGGGCTGAACACGAAGAAGCACGGCAAGCTCGCAAGCTATTCGCTGATTGACGCGGCCAAGAAGAAAGTGGTCGAGAAGTATCCTGAAGACCAGCACGCGGCGGCCAAAGAGTTGTTTGGCGTTTTGAAAGAGCGCGTTTTCCGCGATGAGATGCTGAAAGATCGTCGGCGGCCGGATGGCCGGGCGTTCGACGAAGTCCGGCACATCGAGTGCGAAGTTGGCATTCTGCCGCGTACTCACGGATCCGCCTTGTTTACGCGCGGCGAGACGCAGGCGTTGGTCACGACGACACTCGGCACGAAAGACGACGAGCAACGGATTGAGCTGTTGGATCCGACCGTTCTTTCCAAACGCTTTATGTTGCACTACAACTTCCCGCCGTTCTCGGTGGGCGAAGTGGGTTTCATGCGCGGCGCGGGTCGGCGCGAGATTGGTCACGGCGCGTTGGCGGAACGTTCGATGACGGCGGTTGTGCCGTCTGAGAAAGTGTTCCCGTATACGGTTCGCGTGGTCAGCGACATTTTGGAATCGAACGGATCGAGCTCAATGGCTTCGGTCTGCGGTGCTTCCTTGTCGATGATGGATGCGGGTGTTCCGGTTTCGATGGCCGTTGCGGGTATCGCGATGGGTTTGGTGAAGGAAGGCGATCAGTACGCCATTCTGACCGACATCGCCGGTGCGGAAGACCACTACGGCGATATGGACTTTAAAGTGTCCGGATCGGCAGATGGCATTACGGCGTTGCAGATGGACATCAAGGTCCCCAACGTGACGACCGGATTGATGAAAGAGGCTCTTGAGCAGGCACGGGTAGCCCGCTTGCACATCCTCGGCATCATGGTGCAGTGCATCGCGAAGCCGCGCGGGGAACTTTCGCTTCATGCTCCTCGCATCCACACTATGCAGATTCCGACCGACAAGATTCGGGAGCTGATTGGTCCGGGTGGAAAGATGATTCGGAGCATCACCGAAGAGACGGGCTGCAAGATCGACATCAACGACGACGGCACGGTGAACATTTATGCCACCGACGGGGTGGCGGCGCAGAAGGCGATCCAGCGGGTGACCAACATTTGCGCGGTGGCGGAACCCGGCAAGATTTACCTTGGCACCGTGGTTCGGATTGTAGATTTTGGCGCGTTTGTCGAAATCTTCCCGGGCACCGACGGTTTGCTGCACATCAGCGAAATCGCCGAGAGCCGCGTGAAGGAAGTGCGCGATGAGTTGAACGAAGGCGATCAGATCATGGTTAAGGTTCTGGCGCTCGAAGGCAACAAGATCAAGCTGAGCCGGCGAGCGGTGCTGAAAGAGCAGCGAGAGAAGTTGAAGGGCGAAGCGGCGGAGTAGTAAGGCCGATAGATCGGAGAAGGGGCCGATGGAACGCAGGTTCTGTCGGCCCCTTCGCTTTTTTGGGGTTGTCACCAAATGCGTGGCAACTGCGTCTACAAGGTATGAACGAAATATGGTTGCCGCTGGCTGTAATTGCGGGCTACATCGTGCTGATGCGCTTCGTGCTGCCTAAGCTCGGGGTGCCTACTTGAATGAGCGGATCTTGTGGCGTCGAGTCTCGACGCTCTCCCGAATTACCGCCGAAAGTTCAGGACCCATCGCGAGTCACTCCCGACAAATAATCGAGCGCTGCGCCCGGCACGTTTGTCTGTTTCTTCGACGCCGAGGCCGATAACCATTGGGTACCATCCAACGTCGGCGAGAATCTGTTGGGGCGGGCTCCAGGATTTAGGATCACCTAAGTCTGTCGAATAGCTGATGTAAATCCCTTCCGCGGGCCAGCCGGGCTCGCAGCAGGATCGGTTCATCAGCATGACGTACTTATTTAAATACGTATTGAAATGCAGGGACGGGCCCCAGAAAGCATCGCTGTCGGCGCGCATCCAGCTTACCTTAGCCGGGAACGCGGCTTCGGAAAAGCCTCCCAGCCCTGGCTCATTCCATTCGCCACCGTAGTTTTTCCAAACTTGACCAACCGGAGCGAGACGATCTTCAAACGCCAACCGGGCGACTGCAATACCTTGGGCGCTTAATGAGCCGGCGTAGTTCGAATAGTAGATGTAGAAGTATTTTTTCTCTTCGTCGAGTAAGACGCTGAAGTCACCGTTACCGCCGGCGAAGTAGCCGTTCAGCGCATTGCAATCGGATAATTCCCCGGCAGTCAGGATGATGCCATAATCCCGGAAGTTGATGCCGTTATCGAAGGAGACCATCATGCCGATCTCGGGAGCGGTGAGGTAATTGTCTTCGCAGTAAGAGTAAACCTCGTGGTGGTACCAGGCGTACAGTGTGCCGTCGGTGTCCTGATAAGTGGCTTCGATCCAGAGGGGCCGGTTCTGGTAACTATTGAGTTGAACGGCGCGGACACGGCGAAGGTTTTCGACAGACGTACCTTCGCTGCGGATGGGCATGCCGTCCGAATTGAAAACAATCAACTGTCCGTTCCGCCAATGAACGGGGCTACTCGAATCAGAGACGCCAGGGAACCACAGCAACTCTTCTTCGCTGACGGCGACTTGTTGGCCCGACAGCACGGTCGAACAAAGTGTTAACAAAGATAAACAGAGCTTCATGCTCATTTGACTATGTTAGCGCAGTTCTGGGGACGCGTATACTTGTTCGGATGCAACTGACTCTCCTTGACTGGCTTATCGTCGCCGTTTACTTTGCCTTGAACATCGGAATTGGTTTTTATTATAAGGCGAGGGCGGGGAAGAGCATGGACGAGTTTTTCCTGTCGGGGCGAAATGTGCCGTGGTGGTTGGCGGGGACTTCGATGGTGGCGACCACGTTTGCCGCCGATACGCCGCTGGCAGTGACGGGGATGGTGGCGCGTTATGGGGTGGCGGGGAATTGGCTGTGGTGGAACTTTGTAGCCAGCGGCATGCTGACGGTGTTTTTCTACGCTCGGCTTTGGCGGCGCAGCGGGGTGACGACGGATATCGAGTTTAGTGAAATTCGCTATGCGGGCAAGCCTGCGGCGTTCTTGCGCGGGTTCCGCGCTCTGTACTTCGGGTTACCGATCAACTGCATCGTGTTGGGATGGGTGAACCTGGCGATGGTGAAAATTCTGATGTTGATTCTCGGGGTGGACAAAGCGACCGCTTTGGTGGTGGTGATTGGCTTGATTGCGGTGACGTCCTTGATCTCGACGATGAGCGGACTGTGGGGGGTGCTCGTGACCGACGTCGTGCAGTTCTTCATCAAAATGGCGATGGTGATCATCCTGGCGTACTGCGCCGTCGATGCCGTCGGAGGGATGGACCAAATGTTGGCCAAACTGCACGAGATTGACCGGGCGAAAGGGATCGCTCCCGGGGGGAAAGGCGGAGTGCTGAGCTTTGTGCCGGACCTCGACTCGCCCTGGATGCCGATGATTACGTTTCTCGTTTACATCTCGCTGAATTGGTGGGCGGTGTGGTACCCGGGGGCGGAGCCGGGCGGCGGCGGCTACGTGGCCCAGCGGATGTTTTGCGCCAAGGACGAACGGCATTCATTGTTGGCGACGCTGTGGTTCAACATCGCCCACTATGCGTTGCGGCCGTGGCCTTGGATTCTGGTGGGACTCGCCTCGATTATCCTTTACCCGAACCTGGCGGATCCGGAGACCGGGTATATCAAGGTGATGATCGACCATTTGCCGCCTTCGCTGCGCGGGCTGATGGTGGCTGGCTTCGCGGCGGCCTACATGTCGACGATCGCCACGCAATTGAACTGGGGTGCCAGTTACATCGTCAACGACTTCTATCGGCGGTTCCTGAAGCCGGAGGCGAACGACTTTCAACTGGTTCGCGTATCGCAAATAGTCACCGTTTTGATCACGCTGGTTTCGGCCGTAGTGACCTTCTACATGGAGTCGATCACCGGCGCCTGGAAGTTGCTGATTGTGACCGGCGCGGGCACCGGCGGGGTGTTGCTGCTGCGGTGGTACTGGTGGCGGATTAACGCATGGAGCGAAGTGGTGGCGATGGGGACGGCGTTTGTGGTTTCGGTTCTCTTGCAAACGATGGCGGGTTTGGATTCGGATGATCCGCGGCAGTTTGCGTACTTGATGATGATCACGGTGGGCGTGACGACGGCGGCCTGGTTAGCGGCTACATTCCTGACAGCGCCGGAGACCGACGAGACGTTGGTGGCGTTTTACCGGCGGACCCGGCCGTCGCGCAACGGTTGGGGGCCGATCGCGAAGCTGGCCCCGGACGTAAAGCCAGCCGGCGACGGGCTGAATAACTTGTTGTGCTGGCTGTGCGGGTGCGTGTTGATCTATGGCTCGCTGTTCGGGATCGGAAAGATTATCTTTCAGGAAACGGCACTCGGGATCGGCATGTTGGCGGTGGCGGCGGTGGCTGGGTTCATTATCTATTGGGACCTGACGCGCAGAGGGTGGTCCAGCATTGTAGACTGAGGCGGATGATTACCCGTCGAACTTTGCTGGCTGGATTGGCTGCGCCGAAGAAGCCGAATTTTCTATTTTTGATTGCCGATGATCATGCCGCCTATGTGATGGGCTGCGATGGGAATCGGCAAGCGAGCACGCCGAACATCGACCGGCTGGCGAGCGAAGGGGTTCGGTTCGCGAAGCACTACTGCAACCAGCCGGTCTGTACGCCGTCGCGGCAGAGCTTGTTGACGGGTTTGATGCCGTCCGCGGTGGGGGTGACGGTGCTGAAAACCTCTCTCGATCCGGAGAAGCCGAACTTGACCAAGCAGTTTAAGCAGGCTGGGTATCAGACGGCGGTGTTCGGCAAGATGCATCTGAATCGGGCGTCCGCGCCGGGCCTTTACGGGTTCGACACGATGATGACCGAGGCGGACATCAATAAGGCGTGGAACGGCAGCCCGGTGCAGCGCAAGGTGGAAGGGAAGACGAAGCCGGTGTGGCGGCCTTTTCGCGATCCGGCGCGGATCTGGTTGAACGCTGAGAAACTGCCGTTTCCACGCTATTACGAAGAGATGCGCGGGACGTTCACGGCTCGGCAGGCGGTGGGTTGGCTGGAGAAATACAAAGACGACCCGTTCGCGCTGTGGGTGAGTTTTCCGGAGCCGCATTCGCCGTACGATTTCCCCGTCGATATGGCGGCGCAGTTTCCCGCGGCGACGTTCACCGCGCCAAAGGTGGGACCGGAGGACGCCGGGCAGATTCCGCTGATCTTCCGGGATTTGAGCGTCGAGGAGAAGCAGGGAATTCAGGCGGCGTACTACACGTCGGTCGCGATGTTGGATCGCAACATAGGCGACGTGCTCGACGCGTTGCGGCGGCTGAACCTGGAGCAGGATACGTTCGTGGTTTACCTGGCCGACCATGGCTACTGCGTCGGGCAGCACGGGCGGTTCGAGAAGCATTGCGGCTATGAACCGGCGCTGCGGGTACCGCTGATCATTCGCTATCCGGGGCGGGTACGGAAGGGAGCGGTGGTGGAGGTGTTGACCGAGCATATCGATGTGACGGCGACGATCACCGACATGATGGGAATTGGAGCGCTGCCGGGTCAGCAGGGCCAGAGCCTGCGGCCGTTTCTAGAGGGCAAAAAGGCTCCGGGTCGGACGCACGTCTTTAGCCAGTATCTGGAAAACGAAGAGGTGTTTGTCAGCAGCGGGGAGTGGAAGTTTATCCATTGCTCGGGGCAGCGGAAGCGAACGGACGGGTATGAGACCGACAAGCCGACGCCGGGGCGGTACGTGAGGCTTTACGACCGGAAACGGGATCCGGGCGAGTTTACCGACGTCGCGGCGAAGCATCCGGAGGTGGTGAAGAAGATGCAGAACCTGGTTCTGGATCGCTATCGGAAGACCCATCCAGAGGCGAATAAGGAGCCGAAAGGCCTGCCTGCCGAGGAGGCGATCGACTTTTACGTGCGCCCCCGCGACGCGGAGGATTAAATCCGGACATAAGGGTATACATTTAACGTGGCCGGGTGTATTCTGTGGTTGCCATGAAGAAACTACAGAAAATTGTACTTGCGGTTGACTTTGCCCCCCAGTCGGTTGTGATGGCTCATCGAGCCCGAATGCTTGCCGAGGCGAGCAAAGCCGAGATCGTGGCCGTCCATGCGGTGAGGCCATTCGCGATGATGACCGAAGGGATGGATGTTCCTGGTGCGGTCGTGCTCGATTGGTATGAAGCGCAGAAGCCGGTGTTAGAGCGGCAATTGCAGGCGTTTTGCGAAGAACACTTGGCGGGCTGCGCGTTTCGGGCTTTGCTCGTCGAAGGGGAGCCGGCGTCGGAGATCGTGAGACTGGCGACAGTGGAGCATGCCGATTTGGTGATGATGGCGACGCATGGTTTCGGGGCGTTCCGTCGGTTCATTCTCGGCTCGGTTGCCGCCAAGGTGCTGCACGATTCGGAGGTGCCGGTGCTGACGGCGGCGCACGTGAAGGAGCCGGGGCCGGGGCGGGAGGCGTTTCGGAAGATTGTGGTCGGGGTGGATTTAGGGCCACGGACGGCCGACGTTTTGGCTGCGGCGAAAGAGATTGGTGCTGCCGAAGTGGTCGTGGTCCATGCCCTGCCGGTGGTGGGGGACGGGGTGGAGCTTTCGTTTGACCCGTCGTGGGAGTTCGCGCTGAAGGCGGCTGTGGAGGTGACGCTAAAAGAGGCGATGGAGGCTGCCGGGCTGAAGGCTGAGACGGTGATGGAGCCTGGTTCTCCGGCGAGGTTGGTGCATCGGGTGGCGGCGGAGTGGGGTGCCGACCTAGTGGTGATCGGTCGCCATACGGACAACACGATCCTGGGCCGTTTGACGACGCATGCTTATGCGATTGTGCGCGAGTCGCCGTGTCCGGTGCTTAGCGTTTAAACCAAAGGAGACGGTCGGGGGAGACGGCGTTGAAGATTTCGCCGTCCCCGGTGACGTCGACGGAGTGGTGGCCGGGAGAGTCGACGACGCCGAGGGTCGCGCCGGTTCGGCGGTCGAGTTTTTTGATCCAGCCCGGGGTGCCGTTGGGCTGGTCGAGCGGTTGGGAGCCAATCCAGAGGGCTCCGTCGGCAATCGTTAGCGAAAACGTTTTGCCGCGGCCGTTGAATTCGTTCAGGAATTGGCAGGCTTGGGTAAAGGGCAGGATGCGGACGTTCTCGCGGTCGGCGCCGTAGACGATGCCGTTGGCGTCGATGGCGATGCCATGGGGAAGATGGAACTGGCCTGGGCCCGGTGCCCGGGGTGCCCCATTGGTTCAGGCGCTGGCCGTCGGCGGAGTATTCGAGGACGCGGGCGTTGCCGTAGCCGTCGGCGATGAACAGGTGGCCGTTGGCGGCGAAGGCGATGTCGGCGGTGCCGTCGAAAGTCGATTTGGTCTTGGGCTGCTCGCCGACGTTGATGGTCAGCAGGAGCTTGCCCAGCGGCGTAAATTTGAGCATGCGGCTGCTAGCGGCGTCGACGGTCCAGATGTGGCCGTCGGGGGAGAGGCGGATGGAGTGCGGGATTTCGAAGAGGCCTTTCCTCCATTGGGGCCCCATTGGCGGAGGACTTTGCCTTCACGGTTGATGACGACGATCGGGTCAGCGGTGAGGCCGCGTTGGAGGAGGTAGATTTCGCCGTTAGAGGCGACGACCGAGGAAGGGAAGCCGAGTTCGGCTTGGACGGGGAGGTGGGTTTGCTTGAGCGGGAGCAGACGGCGGATTTTCACATTGCGGAACGGAACGATGGAATCGGCTTGATTTTGAATGGCGACGGGGAAGGGTGGGGCGCGGCGCGGGTTAATCGCTAGATCCTGGAAAGCAGCGGACAAGACCAACTTGTCGTTTATCCAGTGTTCGATGCGGCCGGCGTTGACGACAAGGCGAAGGGTGTTCCATTCGCCGGGAGCGTTCGACGGGTGGGCGGTGGGAGCTTTCAGTCTGTAGATGGCTCCGGTTTGGTGCTTCCCGCCGAGGCGGGCCTCGGGGCGTTGCTTTTCATCAAGGAGAGGGAACCACAACTCATCGTTGAAGAAGAATTAGCCACCCCGTTCCTGGATTGCGATCGCTTCCTGTCCGATGCGGTATTTGACGCCGCAGCCGCCGCCGGGTTCAATGCGCCACTCGAGCGCGAGTTCGAAGCTGTCTTAGGCTTCTTTCGTGACCAGGTCTTGGAGAATCCGGGGATAACGGACGGTCGAGAAGGTGCCGTCGGCGAGCGTCCAGCTTTTGCCGGCCAAGGGGCGGAAGTGTTCGAAGCCGCTCAGCGCCTGCCAGCCGCGATGTCTTGGGCGGAAGCGAGAAGTGGCAGAATGAGGAGGATGAAAACTTGGCGCGATATCTCGATCCCCAGCTTTGACGGCATGGTGAACTGGCCGGGCGATGGCCGGGTGGAGATGAAGCGGGTGATGAGCATTGCGGATGGGGCGGTCTGTAATGTGACGCGGCTAAATATGAGCGTCCATACCGGGACGCATATGGATGCTCCTGGGCACTTTATCGCAGACGGCGTCACGATGGAAGCGTGGCCGGCGGAGGCGACGATGGGGCGATGCCGGGTGATCGAGATCCTGGACCCGACGGCGGTAACGGCCGCGGAGTTGGCGCCGTACGACGTGCAAGCCGGGGAACGGATCTTGTTCAAGACGGAGAACTCGCGGCAAGGTCGGCTGGGCGAGCCGGCGTTCTTCGAGCCGTTCGTTTATGTCGCTGAGGATGCCGCGCAGTTGATGGTCGCCCGGGGCGTACGCTCGGTTGGCGTGGACTATCTTTCGGTGGGCGGATTTTTCAAAGACGGCGTGGAAACCCACGTGGCATTGCTCGGGGCGGGCGTGTGGGTGATTGAAGGGTTAGACTTGTCGGCGGTGGAGCCGGGCGAATACGAGTTGAGTTGCATGCCGCTGAAATTGCTGGGGGCAGACGGGGCACCCTGCCGGGCGATGCTCCGTTAGAGCGTAAAGAAATCCCAGAAAAAGATAACGGCGGCGTAGGCGGCGGGCACCCCTTCGACTCGGCCGATAATGCTGCCGTTTTTGCGGACGTCCCCGTCTCGTTCGATCTTCCCGACGAGGCTGCCGTGGACGCGAACATCACCGTCCTTTTCCACCTTGCCGACCAGGCTGCCGTTTTTGCGAATATCGCCGTCGGGTTCGATTTTGCCGACTAGGGATCCCTTGACGCGGATGCCGCCGTCGGACTCGATCTTGCCGACTAGAGACCCGTGGAGGCGTACGTCGCCGCCGGATTCAATGCGGCCGATTAGGGAGCCGCCCTTGCGAATATCGCCAGCAAACAGCGTGATCGCGAGGCAGATTGAAAGGAACAAAAGTCTGATCATGATTGTTTATGGAGCGCGGTAAATGGTCTGAAAATGGATTTGTGAGGCGCAGATGGCCGCGCCGAGTCCTCCGCCGACGGCCAACGACACGGCCAAGGCCTGGTCGCCGTTCCCGGTCTCGTTGTAGAGACGCTTCTGCAGGAAGCCACCAACGAGAGATGAAACCCCTAAACCTATCGCGGCACCAATCAGCGCATTGCGCGTGCGTCCAGCCGAACGGCTGACCCGAACGACATCTGCCTTTGCGACAGTGGTGGCTTGACCGCCAACGGTCAGCGTGACCTGTTGTGCGTCAGCCCGGACTACCTCGCCGTTCAGGCTTTTCTTATCGCGCTTGACGACGTAAGTTTTTTCATTCGGACGGAGGGCGACTACGTCGGCCCATGATCCTTCGGCGGCAAGCAAAGCGGAGGCGGCGAGGAAGAAGGTGGCAATTGCTTTGTTCATACCCAATACGCGCAATCAGCCAGCCGAATCGTAAGCACGACGGGCCCATTCCAACAATTCTTTGTCAATCTGTTCCGCCGCGGTGACCTTGACTCGATAGGGGCACATGCCGCCGGGTGGCACCGCTTCGAGCCGGTGGCCGCCGTTGATCGTCGGCATGTTGAAGCCGATTTCGACGCGCGAGTTGGTCGCCGGGCCGATCAGCGCGAACTGCTTCTTGCGTCGAAGGCTGACGTTCGCCTTCTTGGGGGCGATTTCGAAGGGGCCGAACGCGGCTAAGGCTGCCAGAAACTTATCGTGGATCGGGCGCAGGGCGGCTTTGGGCCCCGCGTAGATAGCGTCGAGGGGATCGTCGGGCAGGGGCTCGTCCGTTTTGCGAATGTGCAGCACCAGCACGTTCGCGTCGCCATGGCTGAGTCCGAGGTCCTTTTTGGCGAAGGCCAATAACTCGGTGTGTTTCGCGAGGCCGGTCGCCTTCAGGACCTGGCCCAATTCGGCCAGTGACTTACCGGTCTTCTTCTGAATATTTGTAAGTTGGGTAGTAATCGCTGCGTCGATGTCGGCCATGAGATCCCTTACGGAGTGGAATTCGCCCAATATCCAGGGCGCGTGCGAATCCGGAGGTTCGTTCCAGGTTGCACTTGAACGGATAAAGTATGGAAGCCGGGTTGCGGCTCTTTCGGCATGAAGCTTATCACGTACTGTGAATTGATTTCTTCGCCCAGGCTTTGAATCGCTTTTTCGAGGCCAGGAAGTCTCGTAAACGGGTATTCGGCCCCGCCGGTCGCTTGGGCAAGCTTCTCAGTGGTCTTATCTTTCGACAGGCGCGCCAATTCACCGATGCCGCCGAGGATGTCGCTGGATTGAGCGGAAGTGTTGGCGGGGATCGTCTGGCCGACCGGATCCCAATTGGGCTTTCCGCTGGGGATAGGGAGCGGACGGGTTTGGCGGGGTTGCTGCACATCCGCGGGCTTCGCGAAGAAGCCGGTTTTAAAAGCGGAATAGGTCGCCGAATAGACAGTTACGCCGGCGGCTTGGGCTTGGCGGATTACGTCCGCGAGAGTGGCTGCGCTGCCGCGGTCGCGGGTCTCGGAAATGAGCAGCAGGACGCGGCGGGCGTTGGGCTGAGCTTCCAGGTTTTTGATGGCTTCAGCGGCACCATCCAGCAAGTGACCTTCCTTCGGGGACCGCGAAGCGAGCGCGGCAAAAGCCTTCGTCAGGGCGTCTGGATCCTTGGTGCAGTTCTGGCGAAGGACCACCGAATCAGAGAACGAGACCAAGCCGGCACAGCCGCGCTCGCCCGTGATGATCGGTTGGATCATCGCGCCAATCTGCCGAACCTTGACGAGAGCGGAGGCGGAAATACCCGACGTCTGAACGGCGACCATCAGGGCGACCCGCGCTACACCTGTGCCGAATGTATCCAGCGAGAAGGGCTGCGGCTTTCCATTGTCGAGGACCTTGAAGTTAGCTTCGGTCAGGCCATCAACCGGCCGGCCCTGAGCGTTCTGGACGGTCGTCGGGACAAAGACGAGTCGCGTCTGGACGACGAAGCCGGGTTCTTGAGCAGCCAGAAGCAACGGAAAAAGGGCAATCAGAAATCTCATCGCCCTTTCTCTATGCAATTACTAGGCCGGATCGCCATCTTGATGCGGGGCGAGGTGATTCAGGATCGCGGTCTTCTCGGGCTTCTTATACCGCTCGACCTTGGAGCCGATCGGTCCTTTGGCGGTGCGCGAGAGCAGCGTCGAAATCTCATCGCGGTTCATTTTCTGAAACGTCTTGACGGTCAGGACGTTTTCTTCAAGCTGTTGGACCGTTTCGACGCCGCTGACGAGGGTATCGATGTCGTGGCTCAGGGTGTAGCGGAGGCACTCGGAGATTGTGGCAATCTTCGCCTTCGTGATCTCGCCGATCGCGTTTGACTTCATCGCCAGCAGGCCGAGACCCTTGGCGCGGACCTTCGGCAGGACGTCCTTGATAAAGCTGAGGTAGTGGGGGTCGATCAGGTTCACCGGATGCTGAACCGTCTCCCAGCCGTCAAAGCCTTTCAGCAGCGCTTGATGAACTTCGGGGTCGTGATGGCCGGTAAATCCTATATGCCGGACCATGCCCTTCTTCTTGGCTTCCACAAACGCTTCGAGCGAGCCGCTGGGTCCGAAGATTTTTTCTACCTCGTCCATGCGCGCGACTTCATGGCAGCACCAGAGGTCGAGGTAGTCCGTGTTCATGCGCTTCAGCGTCGTTTCGAGCTGAGCCATCGCGGATTTTTTGTCGCGCAGTTCCGCCTTCGACATCAGCAGGATCTTCTTGCGGAGACCCCCGGTCAGCGCCTTGCCATAGACCTCGTCGGACTTGCCGTTGTGATACTTTGCGGCAGAATCGAACATCACGACCCCGAGGTCGATGGCCCGGCGGATGATTTTGATCCCTTCCTCCTCGCCTTTAACGGCCATGTGGTAGCCGCCGAGCGTGAAGCGGGAGACCCGCAGGCCGGACTTGCCCAGGGTGGCCATCGGCATCGGGGCATCGGCTAGTGCGGTGACGGAGGTGCCGAGGGCGGCGGCGGTTGCGTTCAGAAAATCACGACGTTCCATGCGCCTATCCTATCAGGGCTATCGAACGATCGTGATTCGCTTGATCGAATCGAGCCGGGGCCACGTCCGGTCAAAGTAGGCGTTGCCTTCCTGCTGAGCCAGGCGCGGGTCCGGACCGGGCCCCAGGGGAGAGATGTCGCCGTAGACGAACGCGAGTTGGTCGAGCACTTCGAGGCCTTCGGTCACCTTGCCGATGGGGGCGAAACCTTGGCTGTCGAGCGACGTATTGTCACGGAGATTGAAGAAAAGCTGCGTCGACCGGGTGTTCGGGCCGCGGGTGGCAAACGTAAGGGTGCCGCGAACGTTCTTCTCTTTCACCGGGTCGTCAACGATATCGCGTGACGACCAGAGCCGGTTCGTCTGCGGTTCCTTATGGATGCCCCATTGGGCGACGAAGCCGCGGACGACGCGGAAGAATTTCTGCTCGTCGAAGAACTTCTCCTGGACCAACTCATAAAAGCGATCCGCGCCGATCGGGGCCCAGGTCCGGTTGACCGTGACGGTAAAGTCACCCTTCGACGTTTCGAATTTTGCTTTGAACTCATCCGGCGCGCGGACGGCTTCTTTCGGCTTCTCGGCGACCTTAGCGGGGCCGCAAGCGGAGAGGAGGACGAGGGCAATCAGCCAACTATTTCGCATCGCGCCAATTGTCGCCTACTCCGGTGTCAACGACAAGCGGTACGTCGAATTGCCGTACCGATTCCATCTCGTGCTTCACCATGCGCTGCAGCGTTTCCACTTCGTCAGGGGGCGCTTCAAAGACCAGTTCGTCGTGAACTTGCAGGATCATTCGAGATGCCAACCGCTGTTCGGCGAGCAGAGCCTGAATCCTGATCATGGCCAGCTTGATCAGATCGGCGGCCGAGCCCTGCAAGGGCGTGTTTACCGCAGTTCGTTCAGCGAACGAACGTGCGTTCGGGTTACGGCTGTCCATATCGGGAATCGGTCGGCGACGGCCGAAAAGGGTCTCGGCGTAGCCTTTGGCGCGGACGTCGGCGATCGTCGCTTCGATGAACGTCTTCACGCCGGAGTAGCGGGCGAAGTAGGCTTTGATGTACTTCTCCGCTTCGTGCTTCGGAATCCCCAATGCTGACGCCAAACCGAACGACGTCTGGCCGTAGACGATTCCGAAATTCACGGCTTTGGCGCCGCGGCGCATCTCGGGGGTAACGAACGCCGCGTTCACGCCGAAGACCTCGGCGGCGGTGCGGGTGTGAATGTCTTCTCCGTGCCGGAAGGCGTCGGTGAGCACCGCGTCGCCAGACATGTGAGCGAGCAAGCGGAGCTCGATCTGCGAGTAGTCGGCGACGACGAGTTTCCAGCCGGGAGGCGGGACGAAGGCGGCGCGGATCTCGCGTCCGAGTTCGGTACGGACGGGGATGTTTTGCAGGTTCGGATTCGAACTGGAGAGGCGGCCGGTGGCGGCCCCGGTTTGCTGAAACGTCGTGTGCACGCGGCCGTTGTCCGGGTGGATCAGCGCCGGCAAAGCGTCGACGTAGGTCCCCTTCAATTTAACTAGACCGCGATACTCCAGGACTTGCGCGGCGATGGGATGGGCGAGATTTTCCAGGACATCGGCCGCGGTCGAAATCTGCTTTTTGCCGCCCTTGGAAGGTGCGGGAAGGTTTAGATCTTCGAAGAGAATTTTGCCGAGTTGTTGCGGCGAGTTGATGTTGAATTCGCGGCCGGCCAACCCGTGGATCTCCTTGGTCAGGGCCTGAATAGCGATCTCCATCTTCGCGGACATCACCGCGAGTTGGTTGGGTTCAATCAGGACGCCGAGGCGTTCCATCGCTGCCAACACCGGCACCAGCGGCAGGTCGATGGTTTCGTAGATTTCGCGGGCGTTGATCTTGTCGAGTTCTGGCCCCAGTTTTTCCGCCAGGCGCAGCGTCAGGTCGGCGCGTTGATCGGCGCGGGCGCCGGGCTTCTGCTGCAGATGAATTTCGCAGAGCGCATCGAAAGCCGAGTTGCCGGAGTCGGCAGTCAGCAGGAACGCTTCCAGCATCAGGTCGCGGGTGAGGCCTTTCGCCTCTGGATTCACGGCATAGATCGCCTTGGTGTCGTGAGCGATCTTTAGCGCGGAAGATTGGAGAAAAGTTAAATCGGGACAGGTGCGCGCTTGACCAGCGGCGCGGGCGACGCCGAGTTGGCCGTCGAAGAGGGCAAGACCGACCGGGGCGCTGCCGACCCAACCGGGCAACTCCTCGGCCGAGATCGGAGCATAATCCTCGGCAACTTGTTCGCGGGCCGGGCCGAGATCGCGCAGGAACGTGAAAAATTCCATCTCTCGATAGAAGCTCTCTAGCGCCGCGCGGTCGGGAGTGGCGATCGCGAGCGACTCGAGCGGAATCTCCAGCGGCACTTCGCAGTGAATCGTGGCCAGTCGTTTCGATAGTTCAACTTGGTCGCGATGGGTGGTTAGCGCCTCCCGATACGTTTTCTTGGTTAGATTTGGCCCAGCGGCGAGCAGGGCGTCGAGAGTCCCGTACTCAGCCAGCAAAGCGACCGCACCCTTATCCCCAATGCCAGGAGCGCCCGGGATGTTGTCTACCGCGTCACCTTTCAGAGCGAGCAGGTCCGCCACCTGCTCTGGCCAGACGCCCATGAACTCTTTAACCAGTTCCCGGTCGTAAAGGGTGTCGTCCTTGGCCGGGTTCAGCATGGAGACGCCCGGACCGACGAGTTGGAGCATGTCCTTATCGGAAGACACAATGACCACTTCGAGCCCGTTGGCTTGTGCGCGTTTGGAGAGCGTGCCGATGACGTCGTCGGCTTCGAAACCGGCGGCTTCGATCACCGGAATCGACAGCGCTTCGAGCAACCGCTTCACGAGCGGCACCTGCGCGATCAGGTCGGGCGGCGTCTCGGTTCGGTTCGCTTTGTAGGCCGGAAACTCCGTCTCGCGAAACGTGGGCCCGAGCGATTCGTAGACAGCGGCAAGGTAGTCCGGCTGATGCTTCTCGCGCAGCTTCTTCAACATATTGTGGAAGATGTAAACCGCCTCGGTGGCGACGCCCGCCGAGGTGCGCATCGGCGGAGCATTCATCCGCATCCGCGCGTAATAGGCACGAAAGATGTACCCGAAAGAATCGATAAGGAAGAGGCGCGGCATCGCCTTTAAGGATACTCCAATGTGTCAGCTTCACCGCAGATGTGAACGAAAGGACACACATTTTAAGGTCTAACTATTTTACTTTCAATTGATTACCATTTTTGGTATTCTTCGGTTTGCGCTTCGAAACCTCCGTTGCAAAGCCGGTATCGGCGAAAGGTGTGGGCCTCCATAGCGGGGTGCCGGTCAGTATCACGATCCGTCCCGCCTCGGCCGGCACGGGGATTGTCTTCCGGCGAACGGACCTATCCAATTTTGAATTGCCCGCGAGTTGGCGCCATGTGGCACGGGTTTCGTATGCGACCAGCCTGATGCGCCAAGGCGTGCTGATCTCGACGACCGAGCATTTGCTGAGCGTTTTGTACTCGATGGGGATCGACAACGCCTATATTGATATCGACAATCTTGAGGTGCCCATTCTCGATGGATCCGGCCAACCGTTTATAGAGTTGTTGGCGCAGGCGGGAATTCAGACGTACAAGAAACGTCGCAAGTACCTCCGGATTTTGAAGCCTGTGACGGTTGAGCAGGGGAACAAGCGCATTTCGATTTTGCCAGCGGATTCGTTCTACCTTTCCTGCGAAATCTATTTTGACCACCCGTTGGTCGGCCATCAATCCATGGAAATGGAGTTGACGCCGGCCCGGTACGCGAGTGAAATCGCCGCCGCTCGAACGTTCGGGTTCGAATATGAGCTTGGTCAAATGCGAAACATGGGGCTGATCCGAGGTGCGGATTTGACGAATGCGGTTTGTTTTGATCGAACGTCAGTGTTGAATCCAGGTGGCTTACGTTTCCCCGACGAGCCGTGTCGGCATAAGGTGCTCGATCTGATTGGGGACTTGGCTTTGATCGGTCGTCCGTTGTTGGGGCATGTGATTGCCGAACGGGCGGGTCATGCGATGCATGCGGCCCTCGTGGCGCGGATTATGCAGGACGAGTCGCTCTACGAAACGATTACCTTTGATCAGCTGGCCTCTCGGGTCACGCACGCCCTCGTCGGGTAGGGATCGGGAAAGGACGTGTTTCGGCAGATTCCTAATGTTCTAACGGTCTTGCGATTGCTGGGTACGGTTCCTGTCGTTTGGCTGATTGTCGAACGGAATTTCCTGACCGCACTGCTCGTCTCCTTTCTCATCGCGGTTACAGACAGCATTGATGGTTGGATGGCACGCCGATGGCGCCTGGAGTCTCGCTTTGGCGCTTTGATGGACCCCCTGGCGGATAAGATGTTGGTCGGTGGCGGTTTCCTGGCGCTCCTCTATGTAGGCGCGATGCCGATTTGGCTGGTAGCGATGGCCTTGGGAAGGGATGTGTTGATTCTGGTGGCCGCTGCGGTTCTGTTTCGATGGACGGGGAAGAAGGATTTTCCGCCCTCCCGCCTCGGAAAAGTGAACACCTTTGTTCTGATGTGCACCGTCGCCGCCGTCTTGTTGAACTTCCATCCTGAAGTTTTTTTCGGCCTGAGCGCCGTGAGCATTGTAACGAGTGGGGTCCGGTACGCCTATCTTGGGTACCAGTCGCTGAAATGAATTGACGACTGCGCGGCTCGGAGATAGGCTAGTAATAGTAGGTCTCCGTTATGCGCTATACGCCTTCGAAGCAGTATCTGTGGGCTGGCTTGGTCGCTGCCGGTCTGGCGGTGATCTCGACCCTGTTTGCTTCGGAATGGATGATCGCTCTGGTTGCCTCCATTCTGTTTCTTCTCAGCGCGATAGCGGTATTGGTGCTGGCTTTTCGGCCTCCCGTTGAGATCCAGGAGAATGTGCTGATTATCGGTGATCGCACGATCGCCTGGTCTAATGTAGCCCGGGTGGACCGTACGGGTTGGATTTCTCCTCTTGCCGTGTACCTTACCCTCTTCAAAGGGGACGAGCGAGTCTTGATTTTGTTTCCGGGCGATCTGGACTCTTCGAACTCGTTGTTGCGACATTTGCGGCGGAACGCGAAAGAAGCCCTCATCGACGGGATCCCTTATCGTCAGTTTTGGGGAGATTCGTTACCCCCAATCGACGGGCCGAAACAGGTAAGCCCGCCCAAAGTGCAGTTGTTGCGTAGCGACGACGAGGCCGAAGTGGAACGCCTCTATCAGCTTCTAAAGACGGTTGGTCATCTGGATATTCGCCAGCAGGACGAGCAATAGCACTTGCTGCGCCGCGTGAGGGGTTGGCTTTTTCTAGGGGCGCTGTTTACGGCAGCGTTGTTATTGTATGCACAGTGGTTGCCGTCTCTGGCTGGATTCCTTGTCAAGACGGAGCCGCCTCAAGCGGCCGACGCGATCTTTGTTCTCGGCGGGGACCACTATGGCGAGCGGATCACGCATGCCGCGCTATTGGCCCGCCAAGGCTTTGCACCGAAGGTTTATGTGAGTGGGCCGGACGGGATTTTCGACCATTTCGAGAGCGAGCTAGCGATTGAGTTTGCGGAAAAGCACGGGTTTAGTGACGTTTCCTTCGTTCCCTTGCCCAACCATTGTACCTCCACTCGCGATGAGGCCGAGCAGTTCATGCCTCAATTCAAGCGTCTGGGATTCAAAAAGGTGCTCGTCGTGACCAGCAATTTTCACACGCGCCGAGCCGGGCAAATCTTGCGCGCTGTCGGGTCAGAACCGGAGATTTACATGATTGCGGCACCCACCCGGGAATTCCATCCCGAGGATTGGTGGCTTCGGCGGCAGGATCAAAAGAACCTCTTTATGGAGTGGGCGAAGACTTTCGCCAATTGGATCAGGCTGTAGCCGGATGCGTCAGGCGATTCGGTTTTTGCGACCCTACCTGGGCCGGCATCGACGGCAACTCTTGCTCGGCCTGGCGGCGCTGGTATTGAATGCTCTTTTCGGCGCCACTCTGCCCTTGGTCATCCGTCGCGGGATTGACTCGATTACCGCCGGGGAACCGCTTCGGTTCACGGCGCTGGCCGCTGGCGGACTCCTTCTCCTTGCGCTCTGTAAAGGCCTGTTTCAGTATTGGAAACGATTGATCATCATCGGTGT
The DNA here is from genome assembly GCA_038220855.1 of Bryobacterales bacterium. Lineage (GTDB taxonomy): Bacteria > Acidobacteriota > Terriglobia > Bryobacterales > Bryobacteraceae. The sequence goes on from JBBRIO010000001.1 coordinate 32,746, forward strand.
CTCCCGGGATCTCGAATACGACCTGCGGAACGATATCGTGGCGCATTTAATGATCGTCAATCGAGACTTCTATGCCAAGTTCCCAACCGGTGATATCATGGCCCGCTCGACCAACGACCTGAATGCCGTGCGCATGATGGCGGGGCCCGGCCTGATGTACTGGACCGAAACCATGCTCACCTTCTTCCTCGCCTTTTGCGTGATGGTGACGGTGGATCCGGTTCTCACCCTGGCGGCCTTAGCGTCGGCACCGGTCATCAGTATCCTGGTCGTTTACTATGGCCAGCGAATTCACGCGCGGTTTGAAGAGATTCAAAAGGTTTTTTCGACCATCTCCGGACGCGTCCAAGAGTCCGTTGCGGGAATGCGGCTGCTGCGCGCGTATGGCCAGGGCGACGCCGAGCGAATTCGCTTCGAAGCGCTGAACCAGGATTATATTCGGCGAAACCTAGACCTGGTTCGCACGACGGGGGTGTTTGAGCCGCTGCTGCACGCCTTAAGCGGGATCGCGTTCCTAATCGTCCTCTGGGTGGGGGGGATGCGCGTCCTGGAAGGCAAAATCTCGCTCGGCAGCTTCGTGATGTTCCAAACCTACGTCGGCATGCTGATTTGGCCGATGATTGCCATGGGCTGGGTGATCAACCTCATGCAACGGGG
>JBBRIO010000002.1:0-31399 GCA_038220855.1 Bryobacterales bacterium
GGCGGGGGCCCCGGGCCGGCCCCCGCGGCCGCGCCCCCGGCCCCCCGGCCCCCCCCCGGGGGGCCGCGCGGCGGTGGTCGGGCAGGGGACGGCGGTGGTTTCTCTGGGCTCGGATACGGGTGGCTCGATTCGGCAGCCGGCGAGTTTTTGCGGCTGTGTGGGGGTTACGCCGACCTATGGCCGGGTTTCGCGGTACGGCTTGGTAGCGTTTGCAAGTTCGCTCGACCATATCGGCCCGTTTAGCCGGACGGTGGCGGATTCGGCGACGCTGCTGCGGACGATTGCGGGGCGGGACGATCGGGATGCGACGTCGGCGCTGCATGCGGTGCCGGACTATTTCGCGACGATGGCGGAATCGGTGAAGGGCTTACGGTTGGGGCTGCCGAAGGAGTATTTCGCGGGGTTGGCGCCGGAGACGGGCGACCGGATCATGGCCGGGGTCGAGGTGCTGAAGAAACTCGGCTGCGAGGTGAGCGAGGTGAGTCTGCCGCATACCGAGTATGCGATTGCGGCTTACTACATCATCTGCACGGCGGAGGTTTCGGCGAACCTGTCGCGGTTTGACGGGGTGCGGTTTGGGCACCGGTCGGCGAAGAGCGATACGCTGGCGGACCTGTATAAGAACTCGCGCGGCGAGGGGTTCGGGGCGGAAGTGAAGCGGCGGATCATGCTGGGGACGTACGTACTGAGCCATGGGTATTACGACGCCTATTACCTGAAGGCCCAGAAAGTACGGAACCTTCTGACGCAGGATTTTGCGAAGGCGTTTGAACAAGTGGACGCGCTGATTACCCCGGTTTCGCCGTTTCCGGCGTTTAAGATCGGAGAAAAGGTGAATGACCCGATCCAAATGTACCTCTCGGACATCTACACCATTACAGGGAGCCTTGCGGGGATCCCGTGCATGAGCGTGCCGTGCGGGGCGACCACCCAAGGGTTGCCGGTGGGCATGCAGATTTTGACCAAGCATTTCGCGGAAGACACGATGTTTCGTCTTGCGCACCAATATGAAGTGGCGGGCGGATTTACCGCCTAGCTTAAAAGAGGAGATAAGATAACGATGCCTTTTGTACTGCCTGAACTGGGATACGCTAACGACGCGCTGGAACCGTACATTGACGCGGTGACGATGGATATCCACCGGACGCGCCATCACCAGACCTACGTGACGAACCTGAACAACGCCGTGACGGCGAACGCTTCGCTCGAAGGGAAGACGCTCGAAGAGCTGCTTGCCAACAACCTGGCCATCGTGCCGGACGCCGCCAAGGGCGCCGTGCGGAACCATGGGGGCGGCCATGCGAACCACACGCTTTTCTGGGCCACTTTGGCGCCGAACGCGGGCGGCGCGCCGGTGGGCACGTTGGCTGCGGCGATCACCGCGAAGTTTGGTGATTTCGATGCGTTCAAGGCTGCGTTCAAGGCCGCCGCCGTGGGCCGGTTCGGATCGGGCTGGGCGTGGCTTGTGAAGAGCGCCGATGGCGGCGTGGAAGTGACGTCGACGGCGAATCAGGATTCGCCGATGATGGAAGGTAAGACGCCGATTCTGGGGTTGGACGTGTGGGAACACGCTTACTACTTGAAGTATCAGAACAAGCGCCCGGACTACATCGACGCCTACTGGAGCGTCGTGAACTGGACGGCGGCCGAGGGCTTGTTTAGCGGCTCGACGACGTTGACCTTCTAACTCGTTAGTAGTGGGGACGGGGGAATGGGCATGGCCTGTTCCCCCGTCCGTTTTTGGCCGTTCGAAATGTGGTTGAATAGCGGGAGATGAAACGATTTGCGAGTGTCTCCCTATCTGTAGCGCTTCTAGCGATTGCCTGGCATTTTTCGCCCGCGGGACCGAATTCAGCTCTCGGCCAAGCCGGCGGAGCCAAGGTCAGCGGCGAAGGCAAGTACAAGTTCCGCGTGCTTTACACCTCGTCGCATTTGCCGGCCGAGGCGCAGGCCGTGTTGAAGGCGGCCCACGGCGGCTTCGCGATTGACCGGCGGCCCGGTAAGGGCGAAGTCTATTTCGCGCTGCCCGGCGCGGGGATAGTCCAGATCAGCTCAGATCTGAAAAAGACGAAAATGCTGACGACGGACCCGACGATGAAGGACACGAACATGCATAACGCGATGTTCTGGACCGCCAAAGATGGGACCCCGTTTTTGACGTTCCCCGGCAACGCGGCATCTAAAGTTTTCACGACCGGGATTGATGGCAAGTTGGTGCATACGCTGAACGCGCCGGTAGGCGGCACGGACATGGGCAACCCGGTAGCGTCTGAGTACTTCACGAACAAGGGCACCTTCATCCCGACCGACGTGGAGCAGTTGGATGGCTTGTACTACATCCCGACCGGTTACTCGAAATTGGACTATGTGCTGACGGCGAAGATCAAGAGCACGAAGCCGTTTGTGGCTGAATGGCATGACCTCGCTTTCGGAGGCCGCGGCACCGGCGTGGGCCAGTTAGGCACGGGGCATGGGGTGACGATTAAGCAGGGGACGACGCGGATCGACGTGGCCGATCGGCCGAACTCCGAGATCGATCGGTACACCCGCTTTGGGCAGTACCTGTCGACGTTGAAGCTGCCGCTCGGCTCGTTTCCTTGCGACATTTTCTACATGGACAACTTCGCCGTGGTTGGCGCGCTGCACGGGCCGGACCGGACGAAGGGCGCCCCGATCTACCTGCTAGAGAACGATCAGGTCGTCTCCACCGTTATGGCGAAGGAAGACCTGGGCCTGGCGAACTTCCAGCACCTTCACAACGCCGTGATCAAGCAAGTGAATGGCAAGATGTACATCATCGCCCAGGCTTGGAACCCGGGCGATTTCGCGATTCTTGAACAGGTTCAATAATTAGGCGGTCCGCCTCTAGCGGAGCCCGGCGAGGGTCCGCTGGAGACGGTCGGCTTGCAGTTCGTGGACGGTGCGCATGACGTTGTACGCGCTGAGTTCGACGAGCAGGCGGGTGACGGCGGCGTGCTGCTCTTCGTTCAATTGCCCTTCGACGGCGCGCATGGTGGCGACCAGGGTCGTTTGCTGCGAGTCGAGTTCATGTTTCTCGATCACGCCATCGGCCATCGCGGCGGCGAAGGAGTCGAGCTTGGCTACCTGCTCGTCAATTACGGGGAGGGCGGTCGATTCGTCAAACCAACTGGTTTTGGGCATATGGGTCTCCTAAGCTAATTCGATCATGCGGCGGAGCTGGGTATAGCGCTCCTGCAGTTTTTCACGGCCGCCGAAGGCGTTCATCTTCTCTGTAATCTCTGGGGGAAGGAACTGACGATCGGTGCATTCGAGAATGGCGGCGATCTCTTGCAGCTCTTTTTCCATGCTCTGGGTGGAGGGCAGGAACTCGGTGACGGCGGTGGCGAGGGCTTCCTTGGTGATGGAGGCGGAGCCCGCCAGCAGCGACTGGCGCGCGGCGCGGCCGACGATGCCTTCTACGTCGGCACCCGAAAGCTGGCCGAGATGGGGGATGGGCGGCAGGTCCTCGGCGGCAAGCTGCGTGTGCGCTTTACGGGCCATGGCGAGGAACATCGCGCGGACCTGGTCGGGATCGGCGGGGTAGAAGAGCGGAATGTGGACTTCGGCGCGGCCTTGGCGTTTGAGGTCGATTGGGAGCAGGTCGGGCCGGGCGGTGAGCAGCATCCAGAGGATTTTGCCTCGATAACGCGTGTCGCCCATCTGCGTCGCGATCATGGAGAAGACGCGGGAGCCGGTGCCGGAGTCGCCTTGCTGATCGCGGTCGCCGAGGGAGGCGTCGGCTTCGTCGACGACGACGATGACGGGGCCCAGGGCGCGGAGGAGGTTCAGCAGCCGTTCGAGATTGCCTTCGGTTTCGCCGACATACTTCGAACGGAAATTCCGCAGGGTGACCATCGGGATGCCAATTTCGCCGGCGAGGCATTGGGCGAGAAAGCTTTTGCCGGTGCCGACGGGGCCGCAGACCAGATAGCCCATGGGTAGGGCGTTGAGGTTGCCTTGGCGCAGCAGGGTGGCGTCGTCCTGGAGGCGTTGTTTGATGGGCTGGTGGCCGATCCAGTTTTCGAAATTCCAGCGGGGCTCGATGAATTCGAGGAGGCCTTGGGACTGGCGCTCGATGAGCATTTTCTTCATCTCGCGCAGGCGCTTGGGGTCGAGGGGCTCCTTCGATTCGAGCAGGCCGCGGAGATCGAGCAGGGTGAGGCCCGCGGTTTGCGCGGCGAGCGTGGGGGCGAAGCGGGCGCGGGTGGCTTCGTCGGGGATGGGGATTTCGATGGAGGCCGTATGGGGGCTAGTAGTGATGCGCTCGTTGATCGACGATAACTTTTCGTCGATAACGAGGATGGCCATGTTGAGGCGCTTGAGATGCGGGCTGGCGGCCCAGTTGAGCAGCGTGACCACTTGGGTGGCCGCCGGGATGGAGAGGCGACCGGGCTCACCGGCGGGGAGCAGGAAGCTGGCGTGGTCGATGATGACGGCGCAGGAGACGCGGTCTCCCTCGGCGGCCATGATGTTGTTTTGCACGAAGCGATCGAGCAGGGCGAAGGCCATGGCGGGGTCGCGGCGGGCGGTGGCGAGGTCGCCGACCTTGCGGTTGGCGAGGACGACCATCTCTTTCAGACGCGGTGCGTCGGAGCCGGCGAAGGCGCGGAGACCGCGGGCGAGATCGTAGTAGAGAACGAGATCCCAGCGGCCGAAGATCTGCTGGGCGAGGAAGTCTGGCAGGGCGGTGAACTCGTCGCCGTTGGGAACGAGGTCCTGGACGTTGCCGTGCAGCGCGAAGAGGACCGTGGAGCCAGAGAAGTAGAGTTCGGTGAGGCGTTGGGCCCAGGCTGGGTTCATCGTTGTACCTGGCCGAGGTCGGCTTCGAGGATGACCGGGGGAGCTTGCATCTCGTCGACGATGCCGGTGAGTTGTTGGAGTTCGTCGATGGCTTTTTCGGTGGACTGCATGCTTTCGCTGACGGAATCGATTTGGCTCGTCAGGAAGTCGGGATCCTGACGGTTGACGGCGGCTTCGGTGATGGCTTGGATTTTGGCTTCGATGCGGTCGAGTTCGACGCGGACATAATCCAGGTTGAGCTTGGCCTTGCTGTAGTTGTCGAGGCGTTGCTGCTGGACGAGGAGCGAATCTTCGAGGGAGCGTTTGATGCGTTCGTCGGAGGAGGCTTGCGTTTGGAGCTTGGCTTCGGCTTCCTTCATGCGGTTTCGGATTTCGACTTCGTTCGTCTTTTCGAGGAAGCGCTGCAGGTATTGCTGGGAGGTCAGAAGACGGAGGAAGACCCACAGCATACGGTCGAGTGCTTGGGTGTTGGAATCCTCCCCGGCGGGCTGTTGACGGCCGCGGACTCCTTGGGCGATGGCGCGCATTTCGAGGCAGCGGCTGCGCAGTTGTTCGAAGCGGGTACGGGCTTCAAACGGGAAGCCGGCGACGACGTCTTGCAGGCTACGCTGGGTAGTTGCGGCGGTCTGCTGGGTATTGGTTTGGTGAATCTCGGCGTCGATGGCTTGGCGGAAGCGGTTGTTCGAGACGAGGCCGGCCAAGTAGACGAGTTCGGCGGCGGCGACCAGGGGCAGGATCGCAGTGGGGTACGGGCTCATGACGGCTACCGCCGAAGCGCCAAGGAAGGCGAGGAGGTTCCAGCGGTACAGGAAGGCGCGTTTGGCGTATTCGGCGATGCCGGCGGAAAGAAGGGCCATGGGCTAGGAGTCGAAGACCTTGGTTTCGAGCTTCTCAATGATGTTCGAAATGTCTCGGGAGATGGCCATGAATTCCGGCTCGCGCTGCATGACGCGGGCGGGGCGGTCGGGCGGAGGGACCTCGAGTTGGTGCAGGATGGTGCCGGGGGCGGGCGAGAAGACGTAGACGCGATCGCCGAGGTAGACGGCTTCGTCGACGTCGTGGGTGACAAAGAAAACGGTTGCTTCGAGTTCCCGCCAGAGGCTGACGAGCAGGTCCTGCATGTTGAGGCGGGTGGCGGGGTCGAGCGCTCCGAAGGGTTCGTCCATCAGAATGATTTTGGGATGGAGGATGAGGGTGCGGGCGATGGCGACGCGTTGGCGCATGCCGCCGGAGAGTTGATGGGGGAATTTGTCGGAGTCGCGCTTGACGCTAAGACCGACCTTTTCGATCCATACGCGGGCGCGGTCTTCGCGTTCTTTTTGGGCGACGCCGGCACATTCGAGGCCGAAGGCGACGTTTTCGAGAACGGTGCGATTGTCGAAGGATGTGTAGTCCTGGAAGACCATGCCGCGCTCGGAGCCGGGGCCTTTGACGGGTCCGCCGAGCACTTCGACGACCCCGGTGGTGGCGGGATGATGAGGGCGGAGGCCGGCGATGAGGCGGAGCACGGTGGACTTGCCGCAGCCGCTGGGGCCAAGGATGCCGATGAACTCGCCGTGGCCAGGCTTGTTCTCGACCGTGAAGGAAACGTCCTTGATGACGGTGTGAGCGCGATCGGTGCCGGCGTTAAAGGTCTTCGAAACGTTGGCGAAATGGACGAGGTTCAATCGGCCTCCGTGCGGTAGGGGAAGAGGCCGCGTTGCAGCCAGCCCAGGAAGCGGTCGATGAGAAAGGCGATGAGCCCGATCAGGAAGAGGATGAGGATGATGTGGTCGGACATGCCGCGGCGTTGGCTCGTGGAGAGGAGGAAACCGAGGCCGTGTTCGGCGTTGATGAGTTCGGCGAGCATGATGTATCCGAAGGCCATGCCGAAGAGGCTGCGGAGGCTTTTATAGATATCGGGAAGGGCCAAGGCGACGAGGACTTTGCTGACGATTTGCCAGGAGGACGCGCCGAGGGTTTGGGCCGTTTCGACGTAGCGGTCCGGGACGGAGATGATGGCACGGACGGCGTCTGAGAAAATAAACGGGACGCAGGCGATGAAGAGGAACATGACCTTTTGCGTCTCTTCAATGCCGAACCAGAGGATGGTAAGCGGGATCAAAGCCGCCACGGGGACGTTGCGGCCAAATAAGGCCACCGGGGCGGCGGCGGAATCGAAGACCCGCCATGCGCCCGCCAGGATGCCGAGCGGCACGCCGATGACGACCGCGAGGCCGAAGCCGATGATGACGCGCCGCAGGGTGGCGACGATGGAGGCGATTAGCCCGCGGTCGTTCAACAAAGCCGGGAAGCTTTTGATGACCTCAAACGGCGACGGGAGAATGACGGGCGAGATCCAACGGGACTCCGGCGTATCCCCATGGGTGGCTAACCACCAGAAGACGAGGATCAGCGTGAGCGTGACAGCGCCGAGGACCTTGCCGGTGATGCCTGGTGGGGAGACGCGCAGATCCCAAAGTGACATAGCTACTTCGTTGCCTCAAGGGGGTAGACTTTGATCTCAACGCGGCGGTTCTTCGCGTTGTTCGCCGGGTCGGCCGGGTCGGCCGGACGATCCCAGCCGATGCCGTTGGCGGAGAACTGATTGGCGGGCAGCGACGGGAACTTCCGGATCAGCGCGCCTTTGACGGAGTTGGCGCGATTCATGGCGAGTTCCTTGACGGCCGTATCCGGCACTTGGCCCTTCATTGAGGCATCCGTATGGCCTTCGATGACAATGCGAGCCGCGCCGAACTGACCGGCCATTTTGCCGACCTCTTCGACGACGAAGTTCACGTTGGGATCGTAGAGCTCTTCCAGCGTCTTGCCATTTACGTTCTTGACGGTGACTTTCATCAGGTCGAAGGAGTTGGGATAGAAGTGAATGACGATCGTCTTGGTCAGAATCTCCTCGGATTCGCTCTGAACGGAAGAAGCTGTCGTTGGGACGAATTGGACGTTGTATTCGTTGGTTTGCTTGGCATACTTGGCTTCCTTGCCGAGCTTCTCAATGACGGAGAAGTCCATCACCTGGTCGAAGTCGACCTTGTCGGAGACGACGCCGATGCGCTTATAGAGATAGTAGGCCGTGTTCCAAGTTCGCTCGAAGTTGGTGGGGTTGTTTTGATTTAGGAAGAACTCGCGGTTTTCGGCGTGGTTGGTGCTGTGGGCGTCGCCGAGCATGCCGAGGGCGTCGCTTTCGGGGATCGAGTATGCCCCAGCCATGAGCTTGGCAACGGCCGTTTTGTTCGACTGCTCCTTCAGCAGTTCCATGTTGTCAAAGATGCCGCGGACCAAGCCTTCGATGATGTCGGGATGATCCTTGGCGAAATCGGCACGGGCGAACCAGACGTCGGCGATGAGCTTATTGGCGGTGGCGGTCGTGACCAGCATCCGGTTGCCTTTCACCTTTGAGAGGTTGTAAATGTCTGGTGCCCAGGAGACGACGGCGGAGAGCGACTTATCGGCGTTGAAGGCGGCCGCGGCCTGGAAGGCGTCCTGGGTGAATTTGAAATTGACTTCGGCGGGTTGGACGCCGCCGTTGATCAGGGCGTTCAGGGCGAAGAAGTGGGAGGGCGAGTTCTGCGCCAGAACAATCGTTTTGCCGCGGAGGTCGGCGACGCTTTTGATGCTGTCGCGGACGACGATGCCGTCACCGCCGTTCGAGAAATCGACTTGCTGATAGATACGCGGCATGACGCGCGAATCTTTTTTCAGGCTGTCGAGCAGGAGCGGAACCATGTCGAGGGTTGCCCAGCCGATGTGGACGTTCCCAGCGGCGTAGGCATCGCGCATGGCGACGGGGTCGTCGATCAACACGAGTTCGAGTTTGAAGTCCTGGCCCGAGGGAGTCTTCCAAACCTTGCCCGGCTTTAAGCCATTATTTGCCAGGATGATGGGCGCCCAGCCCGCCCAAACGTTGAGCGCGAAGCGCACCGTGCGGTCGGCCAGTGGCTTGTAGCTGGAGATGCCCTGGACCTGGGGAAGCTTCTGGGCCGGGACGTAGTTATAGTCCTTGGCCGTAGTGATTCCCTGCGCGTCGGGTGCTTCGGCGCCGCCTTTGCCGAGCTCAATGGTTCCGCCGCCGCCGAGTTTCTGCGGAAGGGAACTGAAGCGCCAAAGGCCGTAGCCGACTAGGCTAGCGACGACGGCGAAGACTGCGAGATAGAAGGCAGGTTTTGGTTGGGCCATAACTTTAGATACGTGTAAAGAGTTAGTTCTGTTCGGTCAGCTTGGATTCGGCAACCGCCGGTCCGAGATCTTTCTGTGTGTCGGCGAGCTTGGTCGTTTCCGGCGAGCGCAATCCGAGTTCACTTTCGAACTGGAGCAGGGCGTCGTCGGCCATTGATTTTTGCATCTGCTCTTGGGCTTCGATGTCGGCGATGCCTTCGTTCGAAAGATCGGAGGCGACGCGGGCCTTGCCTCGATTGCCGTCGATACGGTCCTGGATCACGCGTTCAATTTGACCGAAGTCGGTGGTGACGCTCATGTTGAAGGACTCCGAGAGGGAGGCGATTTCGGCCTCGGCCGCGCTCATCTTCAGTTCGGCGTCGTACTTCTGAATCTTGGTCTTCACTTCGCCGAGCTGATGGCTGGCATGTTGAATCTTGCGGAGATTGTTCTCGTAGGACTTTTCGTGCATCCCTAACTGTTCGAGATGGCCGGCCAGCTCTTGCTTGGCTTTTTGCAATTCGAGCGCGAACTTGGCGGCCGTTTCGCGATTGCCGGCCTTGAGGTAAGCCTTGGTCTCGACTTCCAGCTTCTGCACGTGCGCGCGGGCCGTGGCGACTTGTCGATTCACACGTTCTACCAAGCCGCGATACATCTCCAGGCCCTTGCGGCCTTCCTTCATCTGTTCAAGGGCGCGATCATGTTCTAGCTGCATTTGGGCGATCGGGTCGGCTTCCCAGAACATGTTCGCGATCTTATTGAGTTGGGCGCTGATGGCACCCCAAAACTTACCGAGGATCAAGATAGGCTCCCTGCGCGGCAACATCCGCACAACTTTCCATGCTACCCGACTTGGAGAACAAACGGGAGGCTATATGCGCCCGGTGCGTTCGAGCCAGGCGCGGTACATGCGGGTAAAGTCAGCGACGCGGCTATCAGTGTAGAGTTCTTCAATCGTGTACCGCATCTTGCGCTGCCAGTTGGGATACTGCCAAGTGGCGCCGGGCAGGTTCTGCTGCTCGGTTTCCTTGGCGAGATCCTCCTGGTTCAGCACGAGAACCTGGGCCGGGGTCGAGGCCAGAAAGCCGATGACGGCGTTGTGGAGTTCTCCGCTGAGTTCGGGCACGTGGCGAATGTGGTCGGGGTAGTTCGCCGGCAGGAGTTGGAGCTCGTGAAGGACGTTGAGAAGCTGTTGCTTGTCCTGCTCGCGGCTGGTCCATTGCGCACGGTAGGCTGGCTCATCGACCAAGTTGGCCGCGCGACGGGCTTCGATGTCGCGGCCGGTCCAGAAACCAGCGATCGTGGGAAGGTCGTGGGTGGTGGAGCTGACAATCGCCAGCGGAGGATATTCGTCGGGCCGTTTGAAGGAGCCGTTCGGCCCGCGTTCAAAATAGAGCAGGCGATAGCTGAGGATGTTGAACTGCGCGAGCGCTTGGCGGACGTAGTCTTCCACGGTCCCGAGGTCTTCGCCGATGATGATGACGCCGGCTCGGTGCGCTTCGAGAGCGATGACGCCGAGGAGTTCCTGCCAGCGCTCTTTTACGTAAGTTCCCGCCGTGGCATCGCGCCCTTCCGGGATCCAGTAGAGGCGGAAGAAGCGCATGACGTGGTCCATGCGGAGGGCACCGCCGTGGCGACAGTTATTCCGAATTGCCGCGGCAAATAAATGAAAGCCGTCTTGCTGGTGACGAAGGGCGTTGGGCGGCGGGAAGCCCCAGTCCTGGCCCTGGGGTGAGAAACCGTCGGGGGGCGCGCCGACGCGGCAGCCTTGGATATAGAACGGTCGATGGGCCCAGAGGTCAGAGCCGCAACTGTCGGTGGCGAGAGCCAGATCGTGATACAAGCCGATTGACATGCCGATGGCCTTGGTATGCTGCTGGACTTCGGCGAGTTGGGCGTCGACCGTCCAGGCGAGCCAGGAATAGAACTCGACGAGCGTGGGGTGGGAGGCGGCGAAGGCTTGGACGGTGGGGGAGTCGGGGTCCTGGAAGGCCGCGGGCCAATCGGGCCAGATCCAGCAGTCCGGGTTCTGCTTGTGCAGGGTCTCGTCGATGGCGCAGTAAAGCGCGTATTGACGGAGCAGGTTGCCTTCGGCTTGTAGATAGGCGCGGAAGCCGGGTTGGTCAGGCTGGAGTCGGAACTCCCGGTATAACTGCTTCAGGAATCGAAGCTTCAGCTTGGCGACGATTTCGTACTGCACGAGGGGGGCTTGCCGAAGCGCTGCGAGTTCAGCCGAGCGGCCGCGGAGGAGGGCTTGGCACACTGGGCTCGACGCGAAGCCGGGGACGCGTTCGACATCAATGTAAAGAAAATTTCGGTAGAAAGAGCAGTTGGGGAGGTAGGGACTTGCGTTATAAGGAAGGCGGTTCGAGATCGCGTGCAGCGGGTTGAGTGCGACAAATGCAGCGCCGGCATTCTGGTGGGCCCAGGTCGCGAAGTTCTGCAGATCGGTGGTGTCGCCGACTCCCCAGTTTCGTTCCGAACGTAGGCCGTATAACGAGATCGCGATACCGGAAAGGCGTTGGCCGGCCGGCAAGGCGGGAGCCGCGGATGGACAGTAGATCAGCTTGGCACTGGCTTGACGGGTGCCGTAGTTGACCGAAAGTTGGTGGTAGCCGAGCGGCAGGTCGGCCGGGAGGGTGAGGGAGAGGCGATCGAATTTGGCTCCGTCGAAGGTGACGGTTTCGGATTGGTTGACGGAATAGGCCTCCGCGAGGACTCGGCCATCCTCGAGGGTCAGGGTCCAACGGTTTTCAGCTGAGGGTTGAAATGGATGCGGTACGCAGAGCGGTACCGTCGGAGCGTCCGTAGAAACGACTACAGCGGGCGGAAGGAAGGCCAACGGGGAGGAGAGCACTCGTTGACGAATGGCCGTATCGAGAGCGACGGCGTTGGCCGAGGGCAGGCCGAGGGCCGCTAGAATTGCGCTTTGGATGGCGGATTCGGGGCGGTGTTCCTGTCCCCAGATGTCCCAGTAAACCGATTGGACCCCGAAGAGAGAGGCCGCCTGGGCTATCGCATCATCGCGATGCGCAGAAGGGAGGGAGGGGAAGGAGAGATCCATGGATGGGGCAGACTCTAGTGTAGCTGGATTGGAGGGAATGGCCTGAAACGGAGGGCCCGTGCCATACTAAAAAAGTGCTCTGTGGAGTGCAGTTGGGATCAAAATTACTATGGAACAGCGAATTCTGCCGGTTGCGCCCGAAGACTTGTTTGCGCGGATTGATGATGATGGGGTCGGTGATCTCTCCGATAGCCTCGTTTTAACCACGCTCGATAAGGCCATCAACTGGGGCCGCAAGAATTCCATCTGGCCGATGACGTTCGGTCTTGCCTGCTGTGCGATTGAAATGATGGCGATGAGCGCCTCCCGCTTTGACATTTCGCGGTTCGGTGCCGAGGTGTTTCGGGGCTCTCCGCGGCAATCGGATCTCATGATCATTGCCGGTCGCGTATCGAACAAGATGGCGCCTGTCATTCGGCAGTTGTACAACCAAATGCCGGAGCCGAAATGGGTGATCTCAATGGGGGCGTGCGCGACCTCGACAGGTGTTTTCAGCAACTACGCTTTGGTGCCGGTAAACCAAGTGATCCCGGTCGATGTCTACGTTCCGGGCTGCCCCCCTCGACCCGAGCAGTTGATTTACGCGATCATGATGTTGCAGAAAAAAATCGACGCGGAGCGGGGCACTACGCTAAAAATGCTCAATTTGGACTAAAGGTCCGTCCGAGCCGATCGATAAGAACGATAGACCCCAAAAAGTCTGGGAGGGCTATCGATATGGAGACCAAATCGATCGAACAAGTCTCGCTTATACCAACATCCGCTGCCGGAGAACTAGAAAAGCAGCAGATTGCGGAAAGGCGGGATCTTGTGCGTGCGGTAACCGCGATCAACGCGACAGAGCTGTTCGGAGAAAACTACGAGCTCACTTTCGTCTTCGATCGACAGAGTAAGCGCACCCTGATTCGGATCATCGATCGGGAGACGAAAGAGGTGATTCGCCAACTGCCGAACGAATACGCGCTGCGGATTGCGTCTCAACTGCGCGCGGAATAGGCGAAGATTATTCTTCAATCTGTCGCTCGGCGGCCCGATAAGGCTTTAGAGAGTTAAATGTCACTCGCAGCCTACCAAAATAGCCAAGATCTAGACGTCCTTTCGGCAACGCCGATGCAATTGGTGAGAATGCTCTATGTCGGGGCGATTGGATCCATCCAATCCGCTTGCGACCACTTGCGTGAGGGAAACATTCGCGAACGCTCTCGGCAGATCACCAAGGCCTGTTCAATCATTGAAGAGCTGACGCTATCGTTGGACAAAGAGCGGGGCGGCCAAGTCGCGAGGGATCTGACGGAACTCTATGTCTACCTGCACAAACGCCTGATTGCCGCCAATATCGAGCAGCAGATCGAGCCGATGATCGAAGTCAAGCGGCTCTTGGAGACTCTTCTCGAGGCTTGGCAAGCTATACCGGATTCGGCGCCCCCATCCGAGAGCCCACGAGCGAACTACGGTGCTGTCCGCGATTTTGGGGGCGGAGACAGCGAGTTTCCGGCCGAACGGATTCCGCTTCAACTCAGCGCCTAGCGTTACCGATTCTGCGCGCCTCGCTGAAATCGAGAAAAGGAATCTAGGCTACTCGTAGGTAGCTTAGATTCCTTTTTGGCGTTAGACGGAATCGTTCGCAACGATTACGGCGCGTAGAATTCCGTGATGCGCTGACTTATCGCCAACGCCTCAATCCAATAGCCTGCATTTGCTACTTGCCGACGCAACCGTTTCAACTTCGATCGATTAGGCGGCAGAGCAGCTTTTTCTAGGTATGCGGCGGGTCCTTTCGCGTTGCTGCGAGAGCTTTGTTGTGAAGGAAGCAGTTCGATTGGCATATTGTTCCAGTCAATGATTCGGTCACCTAGATGGGGATCCAAGTGTCCGAACTTATCTAATGTGTGTATGACAAACTTATCGTCCTTCGAGGGTGGAATTAATATACTCAATCGGAGGATTTCTGCCTTAGCCCACTCCGGATAAGCTTGGATAGCCCTAGTCCCCCGCCTTCGGCAATATTCTTGGCCAAGTGCTCCTGAGCGAACTCCATCATGCTCGCCCCGGTCTGGTCCTCGCCACCCCAGGCACCGCTACCCGAGTCACCTTTCATTGATTGAAGGATCTGTCCGATGAGAAGTGCCTCAAATTGCGAGGCTACCTTATCGATCTCGGCTTCAGTCGGGTCCCCTTTGCCTTTACGAACAGGCAACGAGGGTTCGACGGAGAGACGGTCCAGTGCTGGCATGCCCATCAAATTACCTCCAGTTCGGCGTCAATAGCACCCGCTGCTTTCATCGCTTGCAGAACCGCGATCACCTCCCGGGGAGTCGAGCCGATTGCTTGCAGACCGCGAACCAAGTCTTCCACGGAGGCACCGGGCTTCAAAGCCACCTGACGCGCCTTTTCTTCCTTTGTCCCGACCCCTAGGTTCGGAATTACCGTCGTTTGACCTGCGCCGAGGGGTGCCGGTTGCGAGATGTCGAACGTCGTCTGCACTTCTACCGCCAGGCTTCCGTGCAAAATAGCAACCGGTGAGAGCTTTACATCTTTACCGAGAATGATCGTTCCGGTGCGCTCATTGATGACGATGCGATTCCGGCGGTCCGCGTCAACCGTCAGAGCCTCAATCTCGGCTATAAATTCCACCAGTCTCGCTGAGTAGGCAGGCGGTGGGGTCAAAGCTATTGCGCCAGAACTCTCTGCTTGCGCGATCGGGCTGCCATTGAACGAGAAGCGGTCATTGATTGTTTTCGCCACCCGAGCCGCCGTGGAGAAATCAGCTCGAAGAAGTTGTAGTCGCAAGGACGAGGCTGACAGTTGGGTTGGGGACTGTCGCTCCACAATGCCTCCACCAGGTAGCCGAGCGGCCGTTGGGTGATTGACGGTTTGTGAGTTCCCCGCTCTCCCAGCGACAAACCCGGAGGTAAGAAGCGCTCCCTGGGCCGCGACATAAATTTGTCCGTCCGCTCCCTTGAGCGAGGTCAGCAGCAATTGTCCGCCTTGTAAATTCGAAGCGTCCCCGATCGCAGCAACCGTAACATCCACCCGTGTCCCTGGTTGGGCGAACGGCGGAAGAGTGGCCGTCACCATTACCGCCGCGACGTTCTTCACCTGCATCGCCTGGGGATTAACGGTCACTCCCATGCGCCCCAACATGTTAGCCAAACTTTGAGCAACGAACACCGTCTGGCGTTTGTCCCCGGTTCCATTCAAACCTACGATTAATCCGTAGCCGACGAGTTGGTTATCCCTTACCCCTTCGATTGCGACTAGTTCCTTAAGCCTCACAGGAGCGGCGGGGAGCCTATGGGCGAGAAATCCCCCTGCGAGAAAAACGATCCGCAGCCAGATTTCGATCCGGATCATAACGGCAAGAGTCCTAAGAGCATTCGATAGAGGAAGAATGGACGTCGGACGGCATCGCCTACGACTCCCTTTCCATTAACCTTAACCTCAAGCATTCCGACCCGGTCCGACGCAATCGAATTGGCACCCGTTAGATCGTCGGGGCGAACTACTCCCCGAACCTCCACAACCTGCCGCTCTGAGTTGACGACGACTTCTTTTACTCCATGCACGATCATATTGCCATTCGGCAGAACCGCGACTACACGCGCTGTCAACGCGGTATTCAGAACTGTGGATCGACTCGTCTCCCCTTGCCCCTGCAACTGGGTGGCACCGCTTGTCCCCGCCAGATTGGCGAGCGGCCCCGCCGCCTTTAGCGGACCGAGTGCCGCGGTGATTCCTTGCTTAACACTTGATTTCCGATTGGTGTTCGTGACCCCTTTGGCGACTGCCGAAGCACGGTCACTAACCAAAATCGTCACCAAGTCATCGAGCCCCTGAGCGCGAAAATCGCGCCCCAACTCCGCGAACCTCCCTCCCGCCTGGAAAAGCGATCCGGGGCTAGACGCCACCCCTGGTGATCCACGGCCCTGCGTTGCATCTCGAATGTATTGGTCAAGGGGCGATGGCGTGGGTCCATCCTTCCTTTTCGCCTCAACGGGCAAAAGTATGCAGCAGCTGAGAGTCAGAATAAGAATCAGCTTCAATGAGAACCTCCGGGCATGATTTGTACGAATCCTTTTGTGTTGACCCGAGCGCGGAGACGCCGACCGTCATGCTTGATCAAAATTGTTTGACCCTCTTCGCCATCCGTCTCGGCAATCGCTGGAAAGGAGAGGGTCGCGTTCGCCATGGCGAGCGAAGCTTGCACCGGTTCGCCTCGCCGGACAGTCGGCGCGTTCATCAGGTCCGAACTCAGTAACAATTCTCCGGCGCGTAACGATCGACGCACTTGGAACGGTCGATAAGGGTCGGCGCAGGCAGTCGAAGTCAGGAACGGATTCAGCCATCGCTGCACCGATTGCAGGGAGGCTGGGTCTGGCTGGCTTCCTACCGGCAAGTCTACTGGCGATGACCAGCAGTTCCGCGAGACGAGAACTCGCGCTTTCGCCCAAATTGGCGCCGTCCGCTTTTCACCAGTCGTGAGAGTTCCTCGCCATAAGATCGGGCCGTCGAGCAGAGTCGTCGGGCCACCTACAACCCCCTGCCGCTGAAAGTGAAGAATTCCGGCCGGCAATGCATTCCGGACGAAATCAAGCAATTCTAAACGCACTTCCTGGCCCGGAAATAGCTCTCCCACCGCTTGTTCCAGGGCTTTAAGCAGTATCGTTTTGGCCAGGGGTTGCTGCTGCCGCTCAATACAGAGATGCTCTGGCATGCCTTCAACCGACAGTCCTTCGGTCGCCGCCATCCGAACCAATTGCACTCTGCTCAGAATTCGCTTCACGCTGGGCGAAGGAGCCGGTCCGAGATCGGTCGATTTGTCTAAGGTCTCAAACGCGGGGATGGCCGAGGCGATCTCGCCGGCGCGAATCCTCTCTCCCGCGATCGCGGTGCAAGCGATCAAATTTATCTGAGTAATCACGAATAAGACAGCAAAGCGCATAATCAGGATCTCTTAGCGACCCAAGTTGTTGACTTGTTGATACATCTCGTCGGCCGCCCGAACGACTTTTGAGTTCGCCTCATAGGCTCGTTGGCTCATGATCAGATTGATAAACTCTTCGACAACACTCACGTTTGATTGCTCCGTGTAGCCCTGCATTAGAGATCCAATCCCCTCCTGCCCACCCGGGTTGCCAACCACCGGCTCTCCGGAGGCGTCGGTTGGCAGGTACAAGTTCCGACCGATGTTGTTCAGACCGGCTGGATTTACAAACGCCGCGAGTTGAATCTGTCCGGCGATTTGGGCGGCAGTTTGACCAGACTGCTGGAAACTCACCGTCCCGTCCTGGGCGATCGAAATCGCCTGCGCTTCTGCCGGAATTGTGATCTGCGGCTCCACTGGATCGCCATCGCTGGTCACCAGAATTCCGTCCCGATTCATTTGGAATTGTCCCGCTCGGGTATAGCCAATTTCTCCATTGGGTCGGCGGACCTGAAAGAATCCGCGTCCCTCAATAACCATGTCGAGCGGGTTGCTGGTTTGCATGAAGCTACCTTGAGTAAAGATGATTTCGTTTGCAAAAGTTCGCGCACCGAGTCCAATCTGCAGACCACTCGGCACGGTTGTCTGTGCGCCTGCGGCGGCACCGGGTTGAACCATTGTCTGGTATAAAAGGTCTTGGAATTGAGCCCGCCGCATCTTGAAGCCGACCGTGTTGGCATTGGCGAGATTGTGGGCGATATTGTCGACGTTGGTCTGTTGTGCGGACATACCGCTGCCTGCACTGAATAGGGCTCTTACCATTTCTTGATTCCTCTAGCCATGGGACTTCACGACCTCATCGAGAACTTTCTGATTCATCTCGCCCGCCATCGCCATAGCTCGCTGAAGCGATTCAAACTGGCGAAGAACATGGATCATCCTGACGGCAGATTCGGCCGCTTGCGTGTTAGCGGCTTCGGTGTATCCCTGATTGACTTGGGCATTCCGGGCGGGCAATGCTCGATCGGCCAAAGGGGTGTCATTTGGTAGGACAAATAGGTTACTACCTTTCTTCGAAAGGAGCTCTGGACGCGCAAAATCGACGATTTGAAGCTGGGCGACGGGTGCCCCGTTCTGGAAAATCTCGCCCGCCCCGGTAATCCTCACTTCGCTATTCGGCTGCAATTGAATGGGACGATTGAGGTTGTCGAGGACCGGTCGACCATCGCCAGACTGAAGCCCGCCGGCCGCGCTGAGTCGAAACGAGCCCGAGCGCGAGTATACTGGCCCATCAACTCCTCCCAGCGCGAAGAAGCCCCGACCAGCGAGCGCTAGATCGGTTTGCTTCCCCGTTTCCTGCAATGGCCCCTGCGTGAAGTCCGTCCAATTCTTTTCGATTACAGGCACGGATAACGGCGGCCTTCCTCCTTCGTCGGCCTCAGGAGAAATGTAAAGGCTATACGATTCTCGATCCGCTTTGAAACCTGCGGTCGTACTGTTGGCCAAATTGTTCGCGAGAACCTCGAGCGATTCCATTCTCGCTCTCATTCCACTCGCTGCTGCTACGCCGATAGGATCCATAACGCTGCCGACTTCGAGAGCAATTGACAGGCCAAAGACTGTGAGCGCGGGGCGAGAACTAGCGCTGCGCCGAGAAATTGGCGATGTGACCGAAACCAGTCACTGCGCCGACAACAATTTGCCTCAGGGCACCAAAATGCACCGGCAATGTTCGATTGGCCTCAAATGTGCACTAGCAGTAGTAGCGTCGCTATGAGCATCGATCTTCAGTTCGCCCCTGCACCCAAGGTCACAGAGCCTAGTCCGGCTTCGGCCGTTCTAACCTCAGGTGACGGTGCGCAGGGTTCAGAGTGGCGCACCATCTTGGAGGGCCTGTTTCAAAGTGAACCAGATATCTCCGCAGTTGGAGAAGAGGTGGTGCCCAGCGAACCATTGTCGGAGACGGGTCCGCCTACTCCCCTCTCGGCCATCGCTTTCCTTGCTTCCTTCTTCTCCAAAGAGGCGCTGGAAAAATCGGGTCGATTCGAATCGACCGTCGAACCCGAAAATGACGAGGACACCGCCAGTTCTGAAGTCGTGCCAAAGCGTTGCTTTCTTCCGACCGAAAACTCCGCTGCTCCGACCAGTTCTCTGGGGGAGTTCGATCTTTCTCCCAACTTGTGGGAGTTCGTTCCCCGAACTGTCCTGACTCCCACCCCTTCTGTTGCCATCCCTGAAGATATTCGCCATAACGAGCTTTCGTCTCGGGTCGACTTGCCAAACCATTCTCCCCAAGGCATCCTTCAACTCCCCCTTTCCAGTCCGGCACTGGAAAAGCGAGGCGATCCGCAAATCGTCTCAGCCGTCTTCACTATAAAAACTGTTGACGGCAGCGACGATACCGCCCGCGGGTCGGCCCCGCCTGACACGGAAGCGGTGGTACAAGCCGCCGATGAAGTTACCGCCGGGGTTCCGGTCAGGGTGGGCCCTCGGTTACAGGAATCTTCAAGCGAAAGCCGAGAAAATCGAGGAGCTCGGGACGAAAAGCCTAGCAGGAACAAGGACGTTATTCCCGAGGACAGCGCGCCACCCTCGGCAGAATCTTTGGAAGCTTCCGGAGGGAACGCCGGGTTTTCTGCCGCACCGCCCCGTCAGATTCACGATACCGGGAACCGATCAACCGAAGCTCGTTTTTCGACTGTTTCGTTTGTCAGCCAGGTTGATGCCGCGATGGCTGATCCGGGTGAGCCGACAAGACCTAGCTGCATAAACCTTGACCTTAGAATCTCTCAGGGAGATCTCGGTCTACCAGACGATTCCGGGGCTGGGGAGTTACGGCTCCAACTTCGCCAGCGGGGCGAAGAAATCCAGATGCGAGTCCACGGAACCGGCGAGGGTGTCGCTAGTCGGGCACAGTCCGAGTGGACCGGTCTGGTGGAACGACTACGTCCACAAGGTCTCGAAGCCGAACGATTCCACTTCGCCGTTATCCCTGTTTCTCACGAGCCTGACGTCCACCCTCTTCATGCGGTCGAGACCATGCAACCGGAAGCAAGCGGGAATAGCGATGCCGATGCGCAACGCAGGCAGGACGAGCGAGACCAGCAGCAAGAGCAACACCGAAACCACCAAGAGCGCGCCCGTCGCGAGAATGAAACAAAAAACCGATTCAACAGTTTTCTGAACGGGTAACTAAACGAAACCAAAGGAGTCCAGTCATGATCCCAGACATAAAAAGTACGACAGCAGCCAACGGGTCTGCCGCAGCAACGAGTTCGGGCCAGGCCAAGCCACCACCTGCCGACCCCTTGGCGAACAAGGAAACGTTCCTCCAACTGCTCGTCGCCCAGATCAAGAATCAGAATCCACTCAGCCCGCAAGACGGAGTCGCGTTTCTCAGTCAATTGGCCCAATTCACCGATCTTGAGCAAAGCCTTGGCATGAGACAGGATATTTCCGCAATCAAAGACCTGATGCAATCGGCAAAAGTGACCCCACCGACCGCTTAATCCCTATCGATTGAATTCTGGAGACTCATGTTTACTTCTTTTTCCACTGCACTGTCCGCCCTCGGCGCGCATTCAACCGCCGTCGACGTGGTTGGCAACAATCTCGCCAATCTAAATACTCCGGGTTTCAAGGCCAGCGTCGTTTCTTTCTACGATTTGGTGACCCAGTCTCTCGGCGCGGGTCTAGGTGAAACCCAAGTTGGCTTCGGCGTGGCCCGACCAATCACCTTACGCCAATTCTCTCAAGGGGCTATCCAATCGAGTGCCGGTCCCCTCGACGCGGCTATCCAGGGCGACGGCTTCCTGGTCCTGCGATCAAAGGCGAATGCTACGATCTACGGGCGAGGAGGCAATTTACAAGTTGACCGTAACGGCTCCCTCCTGACCGCAACAGGAGAGCGCGTCCAAGGCTGGGCATCCCAAACTGGCGTCATTAACACGAACCTTCCTGTCGGCGATATCACGGTCCCCGTGGGTTCATTGCGCCCGGCTACCTCCACCACGCAAATAACGTTTGATATGAATCTCAACGCTCGGGCTACAGCCGGACCCCCTGCCGACACGTTCTCTTCTTCGATGGAAACCTATGATTCTCTTGGCGTTTCACACATCGTTTCCATTCAAATGACGAAAACGGCCAACCCGGGCGAATGGAGCTATTCCTACTCTGTGCCCGATGCCGACGTTTCGACACCGATCGCTCCCGTCACTGGCACGATAACGTTCGGCCCTAGTGGCGCTCTCACTAATCCACCGGCCACAGGCCCGTTTCCTACCTTGAGTATCACCGGACTTAACAGCGGAGCCGCTCCCATGGACGTGACCTGGAATATGTTCAACGGCGACACGCCTCGACTCACACAATTCGCACAGCCATCGGCGATTTCAGCGCTCGGTCAGAACGGGTCACCCGCAGCTCAGTTGGTGCGCGTCGGGCTCGGTGATGGAGGGGTCATGCTCGCGCAGTATTCGAATGGCGAGCAGGTAGTCGTGGGTCAACTGGCTATGGCGTCGATTCGAAACCCGGAATCGCTGATCTCGGTTGGGAACAATTCCTACCAGTTGAGCGCGCGGAGTGCCACTCCTGCGGTCGGTACGCCGGGCACTGGTGGAAGAGGAACGATTATCGGAGGTGCCGTCGAGAACTCGACCGTCGACATCGCCAAGGAGTTTACCAATCTAATTGTCCTGCAACGGGGCTACCAAGCCAACACAAGGGTAATCACGACGGTGGACGAGATTAGTCAAGAAACGATCAACTTGAAACGCTAGTCCCGATTTGAAACGCCGTTATGACCATTCTTGAAGAGTTGGGGCACTGTGCCGACATCCCGATTGAGATCGTAGTCGAACTCGACCGCAAGGTGATGACGGTTCGAGAAATATTGAACTTGGCGCCTGGAAGCGTCATAAAGATGCGTCGTTCCGCTGGCGAGAATATCGACATTCTCGCCGGAGACGCCCTCGTGGCCTTCGGAGAAATCGTAATTATCGAGTCTACGATGGGTGTCCGGATAACGGACTTCAACTTGCAGGAGTAAGCAGCATGGAAGTCTTAAAGTTTGTTTCCGCATTGGCGATCACGTTTGGATTTTTGGGTGCAACTCTGTGGTTGCTGAGGAGACGGGGCCGTCTGGAAAAGCCGGCAGGATCATTCTGGCGGCGGGATCCAAAGGCGAAACACCTCTGCTCCCTGGAACGGTTGATTCTATCTTCAGAATGCACGCTTCATCTGGTCGCAATTGATGAACGCCCCTTACTGCTCGCCGTGTCCAGCAAGGGGATAGTACCGATTCCAATTCCTCGCAGCGAGAAACAACTGACGCAGGTCGTGGGAGGAGTCCGATGATATTGCCAATACGCGCACAACGACTGATTCCTCTACTTGGGCTCTGGGGACTTCTCTGCGTCCCGATCACACACGCCGCTCCCCGACCCAATAATGAATTGCGAGTAGAGCTTCCGGGGAAGGCAGCAAAAGCCAAATCGTCGGAAGACGGAGTCGGGCTTCCGATGCAGATAGTTCTGATGTTCACGGGGCTTACCGTGCTCCCGGCCGTAATCATGTCCTTGACTCCGTTCCTTAGGATAACGCTTGTTCTCCATTTCCTCCGCCAAGCGATTGGAACTCAAACTGCTCCTTCGAATCCAGTTCTCGTCGGGCTAGGTCTATTCTTGACCGTCCTAATAATGAATCCAGTACTTTCGGAAGTTCAAGAAAAAGCATGGAAGCCGTACGAATCAGGTCAGATGACGTTAGGAGAGGCCGCGGCGGCGGGGCAGGTGCCACTGAAGGCATTTCTTATCCGCTACGTTCGTGAGAAAGATGTCAAAACACTACTCGAGATATCGAAATCGCCCGCGCCGGCGAAGCCGGAAGACTTGGACCTAAAAATCCTCTGTCCTGCTTATGTACTTAGCGAGTTGAAAACAGGGTTTCAGATAGGAGCGATGCTGTTCCTTCCCTTTCTGGTGATCGATATCTTGGTGGCTTCCGTCACTCTATCGGTCGGGATTGTTCAACTCCCTCCAGTTATGGTGTCTGCACCATTTAAGATTCTTCTTTTCGTTCTGATCGATGGCTGGAACCTGGTGGTCGGATCTCTGGTGAAGTCCTTCTATTGAGGAGCTCGGATTTCCGATGACCACGCCACTTGTTATTGAAATCATTCGACAAGCATTCACCCAGTGTTTCTGGTTGTGTCTGCCGCTGCTGGGAGTCGGTTTCGTTGCCGGCATACTGATCAGCTTGCTTCAGATCGTCACTTCGATTCAGGACTCTGCCTTCGGGACAGTCCCTCGCCTAGCGGCCTTTCTCCTGGCGCTCTTCGTTTTCCTCCCCTGGATGCTCTATCGCATCACGGAGTACGCTGTTTCAATTCTGGGCCATCTGGAGAAGTATGCCGGATAACCTCCCGGACTGGGGGCCCCGCTTGGGCGCGACTGACTTGATCGTCCCCTACGGCTTCTTCATTCATTTTCTTCTGACTTTGTTCCGCGTGGGCGGAATCTTCGCCTTCGTTCCGGTTCCGGGACTTAAGTCGGCGTTGGACCCGACAAGAATTGGACTGGTAGTTCTCCTCAGCTGGTTGGTCTTTCCTCTGACTCCCTTTACGCAAGCGGTGCCGGCTACTCTATCGGCTGCACTCTCCTTAATGATTTCTGAAGTCAGCCTGGGACTTGTCTTCGGGCTGTCAATTCAGTTTCTCCACGAAGGCGTTTTGATCGGGGCCCAGATCCTAAGTGTTCAAGCGGGTTACTCGTACGCTTCGACGATCGATCCTACTTCAGAAGCGGATTCCTCCGTCCTTCAAGTCATTCTCGTCCTCGGAGCCTCCCTGTTCTTTTTGACTCTAGGCTTGGACCGAGTATTGCTAAAGGCGGTTGTGACTTCTTTCGATGCTTATCCGCCGGGCGCATTTGTCGCGAATCTAACCACTGCCTCAAGTGTCATCTCGATCAGTGGGGAAATGTTCTCGCGAGGACTGCGAGTGGCCGCGCCTATCGTCGGGGTGCTTGTCCTCGTTGATGTCGCAATGGCTCTTCTCTCAAGATTGCAGCCTCAGATGCAGCTCTTGAATCTGTCATTTCCTCTGAAAATGTTGCTGAGCCTGTCCGGACTGGCCCTAGCCGTCCAGACCGTGCCTGCCGGAGTTGCTGCGTCGGCTGAGACTACGTTCCGGTTCATTCACTCATTCCTGGCGAAGGGTGGCTCCTAAATGTCGGATGGCAATCGCACAGAGAAGCCCTCGGCCCGTAAACTTCTGAAGACCCGCGAAGACGGTAACTATGTCGCTAGTAAGGAGTTTACGGCCGCGATTCAATTCACAGTCTTCTTTGTTATCTTGGCTCAATTTGGTGATCGGCTCGGGATGGGTTGCCGCACTTTCGTTTACAGCTGGATCCGTGAGGCGTTCTCTCTCAAAGAGGTTCAGCGGGAATCACTTCCGGAACTCGTCCAGATCGGACTCTTTCCCTACCTTATGCCGACGCTCGGGCTCGGCTTCGTTCTTACCTTGGCAATGGTTGTGGCACAACTGACTGTATCGCAACTTGGCATCTCGGGAAAGAAGTTAGCGCCTCAATTTTCTAAACTTAATCCGCTGTCTCGCATTAAGGAGATGCCTCGACAAAACATAGCGAGCGCGCTTCAGGCAACCGTTCTGCTACCGGTGTTTCTGGTTGCGATCTATATCCTCGTGGAAACCAACGCGGTTAATCTGCTGCGCCTTCCGTATCAGTCCATTGCCAGCGGCGAGTTCACGATTTTGGCAATTCTGGAGGATCTGCTTTACAAAGCGACTTTCGCGTTTCTTATCGTTGGCGTCATCGATTGGTATCGGCAACAGAGTCGCTATACCAAGCAACTCATGATGTCGAAGCAAGATCTCAAAGACGAGCACAAAGAATCGGAAGGAAATCCGCAGCTCAAGGCAAAGCTACGCAAAATGCAGCGTGACAACTCCCGTCGTCAAATGATCACGAATGTTCCCAAGGCGTCGGCCATTATTGTAAATCCGACGCACTACTCGGTAGCCGTTCGGTACGAACTTGGGGGCTCCGGCGCGCCGAAGGTCGTGGCCAAGGGCAAGAACTATCTGGCGCGGCGCATTCGAGAGATAGCGATGGCCAATGAGATTCCGATCGTCGAGAACCCTCCACTGGCCCGGGCCTTGTATGCGGCGGTCGACGTGGGACAGGAAATTCCTCCGCATCTGTATCGGGCGGTGGCGGAGATATTGGCTTATCTATACAAAGTATTGGGGGGGCGGCTCCCTGGCATGGCAAATGCATAGAAATTCTGACTGACTATGGCTCTCACGACTACTCCGCTCGCCCCGCTCGCAAAAGGTCCCGCCTCTCCGACTGCGACTCCATCTGGTGGTCCCGTTCAAGTCTCGACTGCGCCACTTTTGGAGCAACGAGCAGAAGGCGGAGTCCTTGAAATGCTCGGCTCTTTTTCCTGGCGAGATGCCGCGGTACCGCTGACCGTTTTGGGGATCGTCCTGGCCATGATTACTCCGGTGCCGGCGGTCGTACTGGACTTACTGATCAGCGCAAACATAACGCTTTCGGTGGTGTTGCTACTCGTTTCGATCTACATCAACAAGCCGGCGGAATTTAACGTTTTCCCCACGGCACTACTATTGATGACCCTTTTCCGGCTGGCGCTGAACATCTCTTCCTCCCGGCTTATTCTTCTTAACGGGAACTCGGGAACCGCAGCCGCGGGTGACGTAATTGAAGCGTTCGGGAACTTCGTCGTAGGAGGCAACTATGTGATCGGACTCGTCATCTTCCTGGTCCTAATCGCAATTCAATATGTGGTCATCAATCATGGCGCTGTTCGTATTTCGGAGGTAACGGCCCGCTTTACCCTAGATGCCTTACCTGGTAAGCAAATGTCGATTGACTCAGATTTGAATGGAGGTCTGATCGATGAAGCGGAGGCTCGCCGGCGACGCAAAGAGCTATCTGCCGAGGCGGAGTTCTACGGAGCGATGGACGGAGCTTCGCGGTTTACACAGCGGGATGCGGTAGCGAGTATTTTGATCACGGTAATCAACATACTGGCGGGGTTTTTGATCGGCGTAATCCAACACGGGATGGATCTCAAGAAGGCCCTGCAAACCTACACGATTTTGACGATTGGAGATGGGCTGGTCACCGTGATTCCTGCCCTGATGATTTCGGTTTGCGGTGCCCTGATCATTACGCGTACAGGGTCCGATAAAAAGTTGGGTCAGGATATCCAGAAGCAAGTCTTCAGTAATCCAGAACCGCTTCTGCTCTCCGCTGGCGTCTTGATGGCTATGTCGATGTTTCCCGGTATGCCTACGATCCCCTTCTTGGTTTTAGGCGGAATCTCCGGTGCCGTTGGCTGGCGACTGAAGAAGGATGCTCGGCTTTCGGAAGAAAAAGATAAGGCAAGTCCTGAGACTGGGAGCGCCCCACAACGGGAAAATCTGGAGGCGCTCTTAAAGGTGGAGCTATTAGCGGTCGAAATGGGACTCGGATTGGTACGGTTCGTTGAGGGTGGGGCGCAATCCCCGCTTCTTCGGCGCATCGCCGGTATCCGGCGGCAGTTAGCTTCCGATCTTGGTTACCTGTTACCAGCGGTGCGGGTTACAGACAATCTGCAACTAAAGTCCCGGGAGTACATCATCTCGCTGAAGGGTGTCGAGATCGGTCGGTGCGAAGCCCCTGCGGGTATGGATATGGCCATCCCTGCCTCGCGCGATTGTCCCAAATTGGATGGAATTCCCACAAAGGAACCTGCATTTGGGATTCCGGCGTTGTGGATTCCCGCCGAGAAGGCGGAAGAGGCCAGGGCGGCGGGCTACACCGTGGTCGACGCGGTTAGTGTCATGGCTACCCATCTTGCGGAGACCATCCGTCGATTTGCCCATGAAATTTTCTCTCGTCAAGACGCAAAGAAGCTGTTGGATCGAGTCGCCGAGGAGAATCCGAAGGTAGTAGAAGATTTGGTACCCAAATTGCTCTCTCTGGCTAGTGTGCAGCGAGTGCTCCAAAATCTACTCCGCGAGCGGGTTTCGATCCGCGACGGCGCCTCCATTCTGGAAGCGCTGGGTGAAGCGGCTGCGATCACCAAGAATCCGATCCTACTGACAGAGTATGTCCGCCAGGCCCTTCGCCGATCCGTCGTAAAGCCGTATGTGAATACCAACGCGGAACTACATGCCTATCTAGTGGATCCTGCTTTTGAATCGATACTCGACGGCAGTATAGAGCACGGCGAGGCGAACTCCCTGCTCAATCTGCCACCTCGACGTATTCAGGAGATTGTCGAGCGATTCCGGGTTGTAATCGGATCTCACGATGGTCCGGTCGTCGCTCTAACCGGGAGCAGCAATCGCTACTTTTTACGACAGATCACCGAGGGTGCTTTGTCGAATCTGACAGTTCTATCTCACAGCGAGGTCCCCCCAGGCATAAAGGTCTTAGCCCAGGGTGTGATCCGAATGAACTAACGCCAAGGAATCAACATGCGCCTAAAGACATATTTCGTCGAGTCGGTAGAAAAGGCGATGCTTCGCGCTCTTGGAGAGTTCGGGGATGAGGCAATGCTTGTCCATTCAAAGCGGACGAGCCCCGAAATGCGGCATCTGGGGGAGTATGAGGTCGTTTTCGCCTCTCCGCATAACGGATTGTCGGGCCCACCCCCGGTCGTTCAGCCGCCACCATTTCCCGAGAGGGCCTTGGTCGAGCTCCTCGCCCGAAAGAGACCGGGACGGGCCACCGATTCTATGGCGCGGTCTCATCAGAGTTCGGCGACGATTGGTGAAGAGGCGGGCAGGATCCGCCGCGAGTTGCGCGCACTCGCCCGTATGATGGACGCTCCGCCGACCGAAAAACTTTCACGTCCCGAGGAGATTCGAGGCGTGCTGGACCAACTATACGGTTTCCTGGCAGAGAGAGAAGTGCAAAGTAAACATATTTGGGATCTCACGAGGCAGGTCGGAATTGACCTCATGCGCGGCGCTGCTAGCTCGTACCAAGCCCGATCGTCAGTCTTGCTCAACGAACTACTTGTGCGTGGCTTAATCCCGAACTCGTCACCCGCTAAGGAACACTTGCAAGTCGTCGCGCTAGTTGGGCCGCCAGGAGCCGGAAAGACCACTACGATCGCCAAACTAGCTGTGCGTGAAGGGCTCGCGAAAGGTCGACCTCTGCAAGTATTAGATTTCGACGACCAACGGATCGGCGGAGGCGACCAATTGCAGACGATCTGTGCGTTGCTCGGCGTTCCGTATCAACGACTGAGTAGTCCAGAAGCTTTAGTGGAAGTTCTTGGCCGATCGCATACGCCAGGACTTATTCTCGTTGATACTCCTGGGCTGTCCCGTCAGGACAGCACAGAGTTGGCGGTGATGAGTCTAGGCCTAGGTGCGTCCGCTACGATTGAACGTCATCTTGTCCTGCCGTGCACTCTTCGCTTCGCAGAACTCACCCGGTTTTGGAACACGTTTCGGGTGTGCCATCCCACCCATCTATTGCTAACTCGCGCGGATGAATCGCTGTGTTTTGGCCCGACTTGGTCTTTGGCGAAGTCGATTAACCTCCCTCTCTCTTGGATGGCGACCGGAAGGCGGATCCCAGAGAGTTTGGTGGAGGCGACTCCAGAGCTATTGGTCGACTTACTAAACGTCGGGTACTCCTCGATTGAGCAGAAATCCGTGGTTTCTTTGCAATCAGAGGTTCAAACCGCGACCGGCGCGATGGCCTCCGTTGGCCATTCCCCAACGAGGAGCATGTTTTCCCTATGAATGCCCAATTCGCGACTGCCGAAAAACTGACCGATGATCGAGAGCGGCTAATCCTCGATCACCTTCCTCAGGTACGCCTAATCGCCCGGCGAATTCACGAGCGGCTGCCGGGTAGTGTGAGCTTGGATGACTTGATCTCGACTGGGATTGTCGGTCTGATCTCCGCGATCGATAACTTCGATGCGAAGATGAACGTCAAGCTGAAGACCTACGCTGAATATAAGATTCGTGGGGCCATCCTCGATAGCTTGCGGGGGATGGACTGGGCTCCTCGCCAGCAGAGAAAGCGAGTTAAACAGATTGAAGCGACGATCCGGGTACTCGAGCAAAGGCTGAAGCGGTCGCCGGGAGAGGAAGAGATTGCCGCCGAGCTCAATCTTTCAACCGAGGAGTATCACGAATGGTTGATTGATGTGCGGGGGATCAACTTAGGTAGTCTGGAGGGCTCGGGAAATGAAGACGAGGGGCGCGATTTGTTGCGATTCGTTTCTGACAACGAAGAGAACTGGCCATCGCGCTTGCTCGAGCGTTCCGAACTCGAACGTCTACTCGCGGAGGCGATTGAACGAATGCCCTACGTCGAGCGAACGGTTCTGAGTCTCTACTACCACGAGGAATTCACGCTTCGCGAGATTGCGAAAGTCGTCAAACTTCATGAGTCTCGCGTTTCCCAACTGAAGTCTCAAGCGATCCTTCGTCTACGTTCCTACTTGGAGAAGAAGTGGCCGTTGACTGGTGGCCTTTAGCTGGCTTGGGGACTACTAGGAAACAGAGATGGCAACGCCAGACCAGCTTTTAGCAGAAGAGTTTACAAAACAACTTAGCGTAACTCTCGAAGGCATGCTCGGACAGTCGTGGACGATTGAGTCCAAGGATGCCGTATCCTCCGAGAAGGCTTCCGAGGAGAAAGACCTACATATCTGGGGCCAGCGGCTAACGATTCATGCCGATCCGCTGTTTAGGGTTATGGTCGGTCCGTTGTGCTGGCGAACGATCGGAGCCTCGGCGCTACGGGCTGCCGGCATTGATGAAGCCAGCGACGCCGATATTTTGAGCACGTATGTCGAGATCTTAACGCAGGCCCTTTCTGGCGTGGCGAGAACTGTCGGCAGCCAAGTTGGTAAAGAGGTCGGACTTGCCAAGGGAGCGGAAGAGACATCGGTTCCAACGAAAGGGAAGATCATTGAGATCCGCGCAGTAGACCCGGAAGGCGTCGAGGTAACGCTGTATTTTGGAGTCGGCGAGCCGCTTATGCGGCTCCTCGCTAGCGGCGAGGACGATCGCCCCCAGTCTGCCTCTGCAGTGCCGGCGGAGACGGAGTCTGAACCGAGCGTAGACAAGTCCCGAGAGAACCCACCATCTACAAATTCCAAGATGGATCTTTTGATGGACGTAGAGATGCCGGTTAGTGTCTCATTTGGCCGGGCTCAACTTCCATTGAAAGAGGTCATTAAACTGACGACGGGATCGATTGTGGAGCTAAACCGGAACGTCAGCGAGCCGGGTGAGGTGATTGTTAATAATTGCGTGATCGCGCGCGGCGAAGTGGTCGTCGTCGAGGGGAACTATGGGATTCGCATTCATCAAATTGTGAGCCGAGCGGAGCGGATCCGTTCTCTGGACTAAGGAACCAAATGATAACTATTCAATCTTCGGAAGCTTTGTTGGTATGCCTGTTGTTGACCTTGGTCCTCGCGCTTTGCGTCGGACTCTTTGTCATGGCCAAAGACGACTTGCGAAGGGTAGCGAATCGTTGTAACAGTCAGTTGGTCAGTGTTGAGGCCAAGTCGGCTCAAGCGGAGTTGCGGTTTGACGTGCTCGAATCGCAGATGGGCGAACTGGGTCAGCAGCTGAAGCAGATTGATCACGCGGTTCAGCACCCGGCATGCGTAGTACTTCCTTTGGGAAATGGGCCGAGTCAGAGGAAGCGAACGGCAATCATTCGCCTGGCGCAGCGAGGCGAGCGCGCCGACAACATCGCTCGAACGGTGGGAATGCCGACAAACGAGGTGGATCTCCTGCTTAAGGTACATCGCGCGGTTGTGGGTAGCAGGACCTAGTGCTCTGACCGCCAGCAACCGTTTGTGTAAAACATTGTGGCCATGAAATGTTTGGATGCATACTTGCGTACACCCCCGGCTCCTCTCCAGATCTCCTCGGCGCTCACGGGGAATTGACTACCTGTGCTTGGATAGAGTGTAAGCGAACGACTAACCCCGTGGTTTACGCGGTCGTTTAAATCTGATTTGGTAGGGTGATGCCCAAACCCAACATTCCCCGCCGCACTGCCATTGAAATCCAACAGCTCCTCGCCGCCTACCAAGCCAGCGGCCAAACCCGCGCCGCCTTCTGCGCCGCCCATCAACTCCCCGTCTCCACCCTCGACTTCTATCGCCGCCGTCCTCCTACCCCCGTCTTCGTCGAAATCAACCTCCCCCCGTCCCCGGGGTGTGCGACTTAAAAGTGGCGATCCGCCGGATTTCTTTTTTTGTGCCGCAAGACCGAGCGTAGTGATACGCTAGGTTAGAAAGGAAATAAACAGCATGACTGATTCCATATCCGATCTGGAAAGCCGTCGCGCGAACGTTCAATCTCAATTGGTTCAATTGGGAGACATGCGGTCTGGCTCTATCACCGGCAC
>JBBRIO010000003.1:0-29358 GCA_038220855.1 Bryobacterales bacterium
CTCGAACAGCAATCGGCGAGCGAACGGCTCCGCGGCATCCGCTACTCGGCGGCGCTCGACAAGCCCGATGACGAAGTGATTGGCGCTTTGACGCGAACCCTACGGACGGATTCCAGCGTCGATGTCCGCCTCGCCGCCGCCGATGCGCTCCGGCGCTACGCCCGCACCGAAGTGGTGAAACAGGCTGCTCGGGAACTCCTCGTCAACGATAGTTCTCCGCTGGTGCAGGTGGCCAGTATCGACCTGCTGCTGGCGGCGCGCGAGCGAAAAGGCGTTGAGGCCTTACAGACCGATCCGAAGCTGGATCCCACCGTGAAGCAGTACATTGAACGGGCTTTGAAACAGGAGAATTGGCAATGAAAATCGCCGTAGGAATGCTTTGCGCCTTCGCGATTTGGGGCGAAGATCGGCTCACGATCGACCGGAGCTTTACGCTTCCCGCTGGACAGAGGACGGTTGAGATCCGAGGGATTTCGGGCTTCATTCGCGTGAACGGCGCGGCGGGGAACGCCGTGGGCTTTCACGTGGAACAGCGCCTGGACGCGCGCACCCCGGAAGGCCTTGTCCGATTGAAGGACGAAGTGAAACTACGGTTCACGGAGTCGGGCGGAGGGGTGAAAGCCGAGGTCGAAAAGCGGGACCGGGAATGGGAGAAAGGGCAGAAGATCGAGCACGACTTCACGGTCACCGTGCCGCGAGATGTTCGGCTGGTCGTCCGCAACGTGAACGGAGAGATCACCGTCGACGACGTTCGCGGCGAGTACGAGCTGAAGACCGTTAACGGTAAGGTTGCGCTGAACAAAGCCGTCGGCGCGGGGACCGTGGAGACGGTCAACGGCTCGCTGCAAGCGACCTATGTCGACAACCCGCGAAACAACGTTTCTTTCAAAACGATCAACGGGAAAATCGAATTGTGGCTGCGGCCGGGTCTCGATGCCGACTTCAACTTAAAGACGATGAACGGCAAGATCTACTCCGATTTTGAAATGAGTTCCCGGCCAACAAGCGCCGAAGGCGCGGGCGAGAAACGCGGCACGAAATGGGTCTATCGGTCCGACGGCAAGGCCGCCACCAGAGTGGGCAAAGGCGGGCCGCTGTTCACTCTCAGCGGGCTCAATAGCGAAATATTGATTCATTCTTTTGGAAAATAAGCGAAATGAGAAAGCGAATTTGGATGTTGGGATTGGCCTGCGGCATGGCTGCTTGGGCGGAGAAGATTACGGTGCCGCTCAGCGACCCGTCCCGCCCGGCCCTCGTAAAAGCCAGTACGCTCAATGGTTCGATCACCGTGCATACGCATCCCGGCAAAGACGTGATCGTCGAAGTCGGTGGCGGATCCAAGCCGAAGGCGGAGGCGGCTCCGAATGGCATGCGCCAGATTATGGGCGGAAGCAGCGGGATGAACGTGGAAGAAGAAGGCAACGTCGTCCGCGTCACCACCTCCGCGATGAGTCGCAATAGCGACCTCGAGATCTGGGTGCCCGGCCGGGCGTCGCTCAATTTGCGGAGCGTCAACGGGAAAGGGATCAACGTAGAAGGCGTCGAAGGCGACATCGACGTCGATAGCGTGAACGGCGCGGTGAATCTGAAAGACGTCAGCGGTACGGTGGTCGCGCACGTTTTAAACGGGCGGCTCGTGGTCTCGCTGAAAAAGGTCACGCCGGATAAGCCGATGTCCTTCTCAACCCTCAACGGCACCGTCGACGTGACCCTGCCGGCCGCCATCGCGGCGAACCTGAAGATCAGCAACCATTGGGGCAAGGTCTACACCGATTTCGATATGGCGCTGACGTCCGAGACCGACGTGAAGAAAGAGAACGGTGCGGAAGGCCGGCCCCGGTTCCGGGTGCAGGTCGACAAGACGATGACCGGCAAAGTGAACGGTGGCGGACCAGAAATCACGTTTCGGTCGATGAACGGAACGATCTACATCCGCAAGGAGGGTGCGCGGTAGCGGGACGGCGACGTCCCATTATCGGACGGGAGCTCTCGCCGCCCGGACGTATTTTCTTCGATTTACGTCATTTGCATCCTGGCCCCCCAATTGCAGATTCTGAGAGGAAGTGAATAAGCCTAACGCTCCTCGAATTCTGATCGCCGATGATCAGCCCGATGTCTTGGCCGCGCTTCGGTTGCTGTTGAAAGCCGAAGGGTACCTGATCGAAACGGCCGCCTCGCCCGCGGCGATTCTGGCGGCGCTCGAAATTCGCGAGTACGACATCCTCCTGATGGACTTGAACTACGCGCGGGATACGACGTCGGGGCAGGAAGGGCTGGACGTGTTGCGGCAGTTGGCGGCGAAGGATCCGGCACTGCCGGTGGTGGTGATGACGGCCTGGGGCAGCGTGGAACTGGCCGTCGAAGCAATGCGCCACGGCGCCCGCGATTTCGTCCAAAAGCCTTGGGACAACGCCCGGCTGCTGGCGATTGTGCGAACCCAAATCGAACTCAGTGAGGCGCTGCGGAAGAGCCAACGGCTGGAAGCGGAAAATCGACTTTTGCAAAGTGAAGGGCGACCGGCCATGATCGCCGAAAGTGCCGCGATGCAGTCGGTGTTGCAACTCATCGCTCGCGTCGGGCCGTCCGATGCGAACGTGTTGATCACAGGCGAACCGGGCACCGGCAAGGAAGTGGTCGCCCGGACGCTCCATGCCGTATCGCTGCGACGCGATCGGCCCATGATCACCGTCAACGCCGGGGGACTCGCCGAAGGCGTCTTTGAAAGCGAACTGTTCGGGCACGTGAAGGGCGCCTTCACCGATGCCAAGGTCGAACGAGTCGGCCGGTTCGAGTTGGCCGACACCGGGACGCTGTTCCTTGATGAAATCGCGAATGTCCCGTACAACCTGCAAGCGAAGCTGCTCCGGGTGCTTGAGATCGGCGAGATGGAGCGGGTGGGTTCGTCGAAGACCAAGCGGGTCGATGCGCGGGTGATCTCGGCGACAAACGCGCACCTGGAAGAGGAGGTGGCCCAGAATCGGTTTCGGCAGGATCTGCTGTTTCGCCTGAACACGATTGAAATTCATTTGCCGCCCCTGCGCGAGCGGAAAGAGGACATTCCTCATCTGGCCGCCTACTTCCTGGCGACGCACTCCCGACGCTATCGGAAGCACCTGGCGGGCTTTGAGCCGGCGGCCGCGAAACTCATGCTGGAGAACGCTTGGCAGGGCAACGTCCGCGAGTTGAATCACGTCATCGAACGTGCCGTGCTGATGGCCCAGGACCATCTCATACGGGTCGGCGACCTGGCCGTGCGGGCCGCTCGCGAGGGAACGGGTAGGTTGGAGGAGATGAGCCTCGAAGACGTCGAAGGTTTCTTGATCAAGAAGGCGCTGGCCCGCCACGATGGCAACGTCAGCCACGCGGCGCGGGCCCTCGGCCTGAGTCGAAGCGCCCTTTACCGGCGCTTGGAACGCTATGGCCTTTAAGCTTTCGCACGAAGGCTCGGTGCAGGGTTTGGCGCTGGCCGCTGGGATCCCGGCCGTGCTCTTCGCGGGTTGGGTGATCGCAACGAGTGACTACTCCCCGAAGGTGATGTGGACGTTGGGACTCGTGATTGGCGGGGCCTGGCTGGGGTTTGGTCTCGCCGTGCGCGAAAGGATCGCCTCGCCCTTGCGGACCGTTTCGAATCTCCTCGAAGCCATCCGGGAAGGGGACTACTCCATCCGGGCCACCGGTGCCGCGGGTACGGACGCGCTCGCCGAAGTCATGCAACAGGTCAACGCGATGGGGGCGACGATGCGGTCGCAACGTCTTGGCGCGCTGGAAGCGACGACGCTCTTGCGCAAGGTGATGGAAGAGATCGACGTGTCGATCTTTGCGTTCGATGAAAAGCAGAAGCTGCGGCTCGTCAATCGCGCCGGCGAACGCCTTCTCGGCAAGACGTCCGAGCGAATGCTGGAACTCGAAGCCGGCGAGTTAGGCCTCGCCGAATACCTCGACGACGAGACCGTCAAGACCGTGCAACGGGTGTTCCCGGGCGGCTCCGGCCGGTGGGGAATCAGCCGCAGCTCATTTCGCGAAGGTGGCTTACCGCATCGCTTGCTCGTGCTGACGGACCTGACGCGGCCATTGCGGGAAGAAGAGTTGCAAGCTTGGCAGCGCCTGGTCCGGGTGTTGGGGCATGAACTCAACAACTCCCTCGCCCCCATTAAATCCATCGCCGGTTCGCTCGAAACGATTGCCAAACGGGATCCGCTTCCAGAAGACTGGCGGGAAGACATGCAGAGCGGCCTGAGCGTCATCGCGGCACGCAGCGAATCGCTCGCTCGATTCATGGGGGCTTACGCCAAATTCGCCCGGCTCCCCCGTCCGGCCTTGGCGCCCGTCCGGCTCTCGGAACTCGTGCAACGCATCGTACGAATGGAAGTCCGCATGCCCGTGGAGATTGTCGGCGGACCCGATATCACGGTCCAGGCCGACGCCGACCAGTTGGAGCAGTTGTTGATCAACCTCGTGAAGAACGGCGTCGAAGCGGCGCGAGAGACCGGCGGCGGAGTCCGCATTCGCTGGGAACTGGCACCGTGGCAAGTGGAGTTGCGCGTCGAGGACGAAGGCCCGGGCCTTGCGGCCACCACCAATCTCTTCGTGCCGTTTTTTACGACGAAACCGTCCGGAAGCGGCATCGGCCTCGTCCTCTGCCGTCAGATCGCGGAAGGACACGGCGGATCGCTGACGCTCGAGAATCGGAACGGGCCGGGATGTGTCGCTTTGCTGCGGTTGCCAGTACAATAACAGGATATGTCGATTGTCGTGGTTGGTTCCGTCGCCTATGACGGAGTAGAAACGCCGCACGGAACGGTTGAGCGGATGCTCGGCGGTTCCTGCACTTACATCTCGTTAGCGGCGAGTTACTTTTCGAAAGCAAAGATTGTCGGGGTGGTCGGCGAAGATTTCGCCGAGGAAGATGTCACCCTGTTGAAGAACCACGGCGTGGACGTGGAAGGCCTCGAGCGAGTGGCCGGCAAGACGTTTTTCTGGAAGGGCGTTTACACCCCGGACATGAACGACCGGACCACCCTGGTGACCGATCTGAACGTCTTCGCTGACTTCGATCCGAAGTTGCCCGAAAGCTACAAAGACGCCTCCTACCTCTTTCTCGGCAACATTCAGCCGACGCTGCAGCGCAACGTCCGAGCCCAGATGACGGCACCCTGGGTCACCGGAGGCGATACGATGAACTATTGGATCTCGGACTTCCGCGACGAGTTGCTGGAAACCCTGAAGGGCTGGAATTTCGTCCTGCTGAACGATCACGAAGCGCGTCAGCTATCGGGCGAGACCAACCTGCGCAAGGCTGCCAAAGTGATTCAAGCCATGGGTCCGAACACCGTCGTGATCAAGCGCGGTGAGTACGGTGCCATGGCCTTCCGGGGCGATGACTACTTCATCATGCCCGGCTATTTGCTCGAAAATGTGTTTGATCCCACCGGTGCCGGCGACTGCTTCGCGGGTGGCTTCATGGGCTATCTGGCTCAGGAAGGCATTGACCTGGGCAAAGGCCATATCGACCGCCGGGAGTTGAGCCGGGCAGTGATCTATGGGTCGGTAATGGGAAGCTATTGCTGCGAGAAATTCGGCGTCGACCGGTTCCGGACGTTGCAGCGCGCGGAGATTGATGCCAGGTTCCAAGAGTTCCGGAAGTTCACGGACTTCTAAAGGGAAAAAGAGCAAGAAGCGGCGTTGGACGCTGCCTCCTGTGCTGGCGGTTTTGCCGGTGTTGCTAGGACTGAGCGTGGCGGCTATCGCTTGGTTCTGGCAACACGGCTACTTGCTGTATTGGGGCGACGCCACGGCCCATCTGAACATAGCCCGGAGAATCATTGATTCGCGGACTCCCGGCTATGAGCAGATCGGGACCGTGTGGCTGCCCTTGCCGCATGTCCTCATGTTGCCCTTCGTCCGCGTGGACGCCTGGTGGCGCAGCGGCTTGGCGGCGGCCGTAGTCTCTGGCTTCTGCTTCCTATGGGCCGGTGGAATGCTATATAGCACCGTTCGGCGCCTATGGGACGCGCCGGCCGCGGCGTGGGCGGCCGTCCTGCTGTTTGCGCTCAATCCAAACGTTCTCTATTTGCAGTCGATCGCGATGACCGAAGCGGTCTTTTTCGCCTGCACGATGACCGTGCTCTATGCGATGGCCCGTTCGTCGCCGGCCTGGGCCGGACTGGGCCTATTGGGCGCGACGATGACTCGCTATGAGGGCTGGTTCTTCATCCCCGGCGTCGTCGCATTCTTCTTCTTCACCCGCGGTTGGCGAGCGGCCCTCGGCGTCGGCACCCTAGCCTCAATCGGGCCGTTGTACTGGTTCGGCCACAACGAAGTTTTCCATGGCGACTGGTTGGACTTTTATCGCGGCCAGGGTTCGGCGATGGCCATCCAAGGCGGAGCGGACTACCCCGGTCGAGGCGACTGGCTGAAGGCGATGCAGTATTTCGGGGCCGCGGCGCAACTCGTCAGCGGGTGGGGCTTGGTTGGCGTTGGCCTGTTGGGAACTACGGTGGCCGTCGTCCGGCGCCAATGGTGGCTCGTGCTGTTTCTGGCGATGGCTCCCGCCTTTTATGTCCTCAGCCTTCACGGCTCCGGCACCCCCATTCACGTGCCCCACCTGTGGCCGCACAGCTACTACAACACCCGCTACGGCATGGCGGTGATCCCGCTTCTTGCCTTCGGCGGAGCCGCTCTGGTGGCCATCTGGCCCCGCCCCTGGCTCACCGCTCTGGTGGTGGCCATCGGCGTCGGGCCGTGGGCTCTTTACCCGAAGGCCGACGGCTGGGTCACCTGGAAGGAGTCGCAAGTCAACTCCATATCGAGGCGCGCCTGGACCAAGGAAGCTGCCGATTATCTCGTCGTCAACTATGAACGTGGCTCGGGCATCGTCGCGCCATTCGGCGATCTCACCGGCATCTTCCGCGACGCCGGAATTCCCCTGCGCGACACCGTCCATGAAGGCAACGGCTTGTACTATCCCGCTCTGCTGCAGAGGCCCGATCTGTTTCTTTGGCAGGAATGGGCCGTCGCCTTTCACGACGACGCGGTCAGCGAAGTACTGAGTAAGTCCCCGCGCTATCGGCGTGTGAAAATGATTGAAGTGAAAGATTCTCGATCCGTGGAGATTTACCGCCGGGTGCGGCGCTGACGCCTATGTCGATTCCCTTTGCAAAGGCGCACGGCGCCAAGAACGATTTCCTGTTGACGTGGGCCGACGAAGCACCTCACGACCGGCTCTCCGAAGCGGCCATTGCCATTTGCGATCGAAATACTGGCATCGGCGCGGATGGCTGGCTTGTCTGTGACCGCCCGGCGGATGGCATGCGGATTCGGCTGTTCAACCCCGATGGCGGAGAAGTCGAAATGTCCGGTAATGGAACCCGTTGCGCCGCCGCCTGGGCCATGGCCAACGGCTACGAGCCAGACGCGATTCGCATTCGCACCGGCGGCGGCGAAAAGCAGCTACGCCGGTTGGAGTGGCACGGCAACCAGTTTTTGTTCGAGATGAACATGGGGTGCCCGGTGATCGAAGCCGAGCGCGAAGCCCTCGTCGTCGGGGATGAAATTGTCAACTGCACCGTGGTCAACGTCGGCAATCCGCAGTGTGTCGTGTTCGTCGAGAACTTCGATTTCGACTGGGCGGCCATGGGCGCGGCGATCGAAAAAGATCCTCGCTTCCCGAAGCGGACCAACGTTTCGTTCGTGCGACACGTGGATGGACTGAACCTGGACGTTCGCTTTTTTGAGCGCGGCGTCGGAGTCACCAACAGTTCGGGAACTGGGTCGACCGGTGCTGCGGTGGCTTCGATGCAGCGCGGCATCGTGGGCCGGACCGTGACGGTACATACCCCCGCCGGACCCCTCGCTTTCAGCTGGCCCACGGCCGCCTCTGACGTCGTTATGGTCGGCCCCGCGGAGTTGATTGGCGTCGGGATATTTTACTTTGAAGGAATCGCGTGACGCATAAAGATATATTGGCCGAAAAGATTCTGAGCAAACAGGCCGTCGCCGGGATCGTCGGTTTGGGCTATGTCGGTCTGCCTTTGGCCGTTGAGTTTGGCCGCGCCGGCTTCCACGTCGTCGGTTTTGACGTCCTTGACGAGAAAATCAGCCTCTTGAATCAAGGCAAGTCTTACATCCAGGACGTGCCGGACAGCGTGATCGCGCCGCTAGTGGCGGGTGGGCTGTTTCGCGCCACCAATGATTTCTCGCAACTGGCGCAAATGGACACGATCAACATCTGCGTCCCCACGCCGCTGCGGAAAACGAAAGACCCGGATATGAGCTTCATTGTAAGTTCGACCGAGCAAATCGCGAAGTATCTCCGCGCGGGGACACTGGTGATTCTCGAGTCGACCACTTACCCCGGAACCACGGACGAGTTAGTCCTGCCGATGCTCGAAAAATCCGGCCTGAAAGTCGGTGAAGATTTCTTCGTCTGCTTCTCCCCGGAAAGGGTAGACCCCGGCAACGCCAAGTATCAAACGCGAAATATTCCAAAGGTCGTCGGCGGAATCACCCCGGCCTGCACCGAACTCGGAGCCGCCTTTTACGCGCAGTCCCTCGATACCGTGGTCCCAGTCACCTCGACCAGCGTCGCCGAGATGGTGAAGTTACTCGAAAACACGTTCCGCATGATCAACATCGGTCTCGCCAACGAGATGGCGATGATGTGCGACCGCATGGGGATTAACGTCTGGGAAGTTATCGACGCCGCGGCCACCAAGCCTTTCGGTTTCATGCCCTTTTATCCCGGGCCTGGGCTCGGGGGCCACTGCATCCCCGTCGACCCGTTTTACCTGGCTTGGAAGACCCGCCAGCAAGGCATCGAAGCAAGGTTCATCGAACTCGCGGGGTACATCAATGGGCAAATGCCACACTTCGTCGTCGATAAGGTCCAACACGCCCTCAACGAAAATCGGAAGCCGCTCCGAGACTCGAAAATCCACGTGCTTGGCGTCGCTTACAAGAAGAACATCGAAGACGTTCGCGAGTCTCCCGCCCTCGATATCATCCACCTATTGAAACAACGCGGCGCCCAGCTCAGCTACAGCGACCCGTTCGTGCCGCATTTGAAAATCGACGGTCTCGACATGCATTCCGAAGACGTCGTTCTCGGATGCGAACGCTCCGACTGTGTCGTCCTCGTCACCGATCATTCCGCCTTTGATGTCGATACGATCCTGGCCGTCTCCCCGGTGCTCGTCGATACGCGGAACGCCTTCAAAGGCAAGAAGTCGGACAAGTTGTTTCGGTTGTAGCTGGCGGGCCTTCTCACCTTTTTGGCATCGCCAGCCGAAACGCCGCCATCTCCTCCCCATTGCGGACTAACAAAACATCGCCCGCCAACACCGGATGGTTCCACGTTTTCCCTTCGATCGCGTGGATCCGACCCTTCTCCGTGAACCCGTCCGCCACCGCCAAAACCAAAGCCAGTTCGCCTTCTTCCGTCAGCACCAATAGCAAATCCTGCTCCGCCAGCAGGATCAGCTGCCCATGCCCGTACCGTCCGCCTTTCCATTTCCGTTGGCCGTCTTTCAAGTCGATACAAGCCAGTATGCTGCCGTCGAACCCATACGCATGGCCCTTATGGACGACAAAATCGTTGAAATACGGCTTCAGCCCGTTCGAGTTCCAGCGCTCCTCCGTCGTCCACCCTCCCTCGCCCCGCGCGATTACCACCCGATGCAACGGCCGCCCCTCCCCTTCGCTCAGCAGCAGATCACCCTCCGCCGTCAGCCCCGGCTGCGCAATGCGGGCACCCGCCGGTAACGCGTGTTCCCATAGCCGCGCGCCTTCCTCGACCGTCACACTGGTCGCCCCCGGACCGCTCAGCAGCACGATCTGCTGCACCCCCGCAATCGTCGCCAAATGCGGCGAACTATATCCCGATCCCCCCTCCGGGCCGAACCAGCGCGGCACGCCCGTTGCCAAGTCGTAGCCCACCAACTTGCCTTCCGCAGCGATCACCACCAAGTCGCCCACCACCAACGGCGAACTCGCAAACCCCCAACCCGGCACCTTGATCCCACCGTCCACACCCGCGTTCCGAGTCCACTTCACCGTACCGTCCAGCGCGTCCAACGCATTCAGAATCCCGGTCGCTCCAAACGTATAGACCCGCCCGTTATGTAGCGTCGGTGTCGCCCTTGGCCCCGCCCCCGCATTGGACTCCCAAAATCGCGCCGCATCCCCATGCCGCCACACCAACTTCCCCGTACTCACCAAATAACAGGAAACCACCTCCTCCGCCCCGCGCTGCTCTTGCGTGTAGAACCGATCGCCTTCCACGGCAAACGAGGACCACCCCGGCCCCACCGGCTGCCGCCAAATCTCCACCGGAGGCCTCTTCGCCCAGTCCGTTTCGATCCGCACCCCACGCCAAACACTATCGCGATTGGGTCCGCGAAATCCCGCCCACCGAACCATGGGCTTCGCCATCACCGGGGCCACCACCTTCGGTGCCTCGGCAGTCTTCTCCACCACCACCGCCGCAGGCTCTTTGGTTCGAGCCAGCATTCGATCCTCGGCCGTTGGTGCCCAACGCCAAGTAAAGTCCGACACCGCACCGCCTGTCATCCCATTTGTCCGCAGTAGCGTCCATCCTCCCGAAGCGAGCAGGACCGTCATCAACATCGTCGCCCGGCGAATTCCCCCCGAAAGCCCCCGGCTAGCGACCGCCCATACCACGATCGCTAATCCCGCCACTGGGATCGAGTAAATCCAGAACATCAACCCCATCATTCCCCCCGCAATCGAAGCATGCAGCAGCTTCGAACTCGCGACCAGCGCCACCACGATCAATCCCAATCCGCCCCATCGCTCTACCCTTTGCGCACCGCTGAAGAATGCCCACCAAACCAGGACAGCTACACCGCCCAGCAGACCGCCGCCGACGGCGTAGGGCAACGTGTCCGGTGCCACCACCGGCATTCCGAACCGAACCACCCACGCCAGGGTCACAATCAACACCCCGGGCCAAAGCCGAAGTCGATTCTGCGTAGTCGTCATTTACCCGTATACGCGCCCCGCCCATGATTCGTTCAATCTAACTCCGCTTCGGATCCACCGCCGACCCCGCCAGCAAGCCCCCGTCCAGCGTCAATTCCGCCCCGGTCATGTACTTCACCTCGTCCGAAGCCAGCAGCACCGCTAACGCCGCTACCTCCTCCACCCTGCCAAACCGGCCCAGCGGTACGTCCCGCACAAACGAAGCCATCCTCGCCTCCCGCCCCTCGCCTTCGCCCAACATGGGCTCCCACATTGGCGTCAGAATCGCCGCCGGATGAATCGAGTTGCACCGGATCGCCCAGCCCTGCTCCGCACAATAAAGCGCCACCGTCTTCGTATGGTTCCTAACCGCCGCCTTGCTCGCGGCATACGCCGCCGCCGCCGGAATTCCGACCAGTCCCGACCGCGACGAAATGTTGATGATCGACCCCTCGCCTCCCGCCCGCATCGACCGAATCGCGTGCTTGCATCCTAGGAAAGTCCCATCCAGATTCGTCGCCATCACCGCCCGCCAGTCGGCTAGCGTTGCGTGCTCCGGATCATGCCGCGCCACCGTCCCTTCGAACCCCGTAATCCCGGCATTGTTCACCACAGCGTCCAGCCGGCCGGCGCTCGTCACGATCGCGTCCACTACCGCAATCCACTGAGCCTCCTCCCGTACATCCAGCGATACGTAGTGCCCTGATCCGCCCAGTGACTCGGCCACTCGTCTACCCCGCTCATCGTCCAAGTCACTCACAAAGACGACCGCGCCTTCGGCCACGAACGCCCGCGCTATCCCTTCGCCGATTCCCGACCCCGCGCCCGTCACGAGCGCCACTTTTCCTGCCAATCGATGCATACTCACGAGGATAAGCAATTGTCGTAACACCCCGCCCGAGCCATCGGACCCTACACTTGTTCGTCGATCAGTCCTCCAATGGCTGGCTTAGCTCCGTACGCCGCTCTGCCGGATCGAGCCCCGTCTCCGGGCCCTCCAAGTAGCACTGATAAAGGTCCGGAGGATCGATCATGCGGCGCTTTCTAATAAATCTTCCAGCCGGTTGTACCCCGTCGCCATTCCGCGCTCCATCCCAGATCGCAACGCCATGTCCCGAGCCTCCCGTGACCCATACAGCACCGTAAGCCTCACTTTCGTAACGCCGCCCTCCTCCCCGAACAAGGTCGTATCCAGCGCCTCTCCCGCGTACCAGGCCTCGTCAAACCGCTCCGTCGCCACCAGTCGCTCCCGCACCACGACCTCCCGAAACTCGCCGCCCATCCCCATATCCGGCGCGCCAGCCTTGCGCCACAGATAGCGGTAAGTGCCCCCCACCCGCAAATCAATTTCGCAAACCGGCATGCTCCAACCCTCCGGGCCGAGCAGCCACCGCCTCACGAGCTCCGGCTTCGTGAAGGCTTCGAACACCA
Organism: Bryobacterales bacterium; assembly: GCA_038220855.1. Classification (GTDB taxonomy): domain Bacteria; phylum Acidobacteriota; class Terriglobia; order Bryobacterales; family Bryobacteraceae. The sequence goes on from JBBRIO010000003.1 coordinate 12,409, forward strand.
TCTGTCGCGGCGCGTTGAAATCGCGCTCAATACGAATCTCACACTCAGCGGATGCAGTTACCTGGAAACTATCGGGATACTTCATCGGATCTCCTTTTCTTCTTTTTCTTGGCGGTTTTCATCTCATCCAACAGACCATCGAGCAGCACGAACGAACTCTCCCAGAACCGGCGATAGCTCTCCAGCCAATCCCTGGCTTCGAGCAGCGGCTTAACCTCCAACCGGCTCGGCCGCCGTTGCGCGTTGCGGTCACGCGAAATCAAACCCGCCCGTTCCAGTACTTTCAGGTGCTTCGAAATCGCCGGCTGGGTCATCGCGAACGGCTCAGCCAGTTCACCCACTGACGCTTCCCCCGTCGCCAGTCGCGCCAAAATCGCCCGCCGAGTCGGATCCGCCAGCGCCCCGAACGTGGCGTCAAGTCGACTTGGCGCCGAATGTCCATAACCGCTCAGTTGCATAACCGAATGGTATCAAAGGCCAGTCGCCTATCGAGTCAGAAAATAAGCCACCGCTCCCAGCAGCGCCAAAGCCATCACGATTCCCACCGTCACCCCCACCGCCAAGCCACTCTTCTTCTGCTGTGGCGCCACCCGCAGCGCCCGGATCTGCTGCGTCGTCTGCGTCCTCACCATCAGCTTCTCTAACTGCTCCAACGCCTGTCCGTAACTCCCCGTCCGCTTTCCCGCGTCTTTCTCCATCATCCGGCCCACTAACTCCGTCAGCGGCGTCGGGATCCCCCCCATCATCTGCGTCAAGGGCCGCGCCACCTTCGCCCCGTCGCAATGCCACTCCATCCACGCCAGCCCAGACCCCGTATCGTCCATCCCCGCAAACTCTTTCTGAAAAGCTGCCCGCCCCACAAAAAGCTCATACATCAGAAAACCCAGCGCGTACAAGTCCGCTTTCATCGGGTCCGCCTGCTGACTCCGCAGTAACTCCGGCGCCGCATACTTCGGCATCGCCACCATCATCGTATCCGACCGCCCCGTCGCCCCGTGCGCTCCAATCTCGATCTTCCCCTCCGGCGTGAACCGTACCGAGTACGGCGTCACCGGGTCATGCCGCTCCTCCATCCGGCTCAGCGTCTGCAATACCGCCACCAGCAAATTCACGAGCGGTCCCACCTCGCCCGGCCCTTCCGTCAACAAATCCGCCACCGGTCGAAACGCCGCCGGGGCAAATACGGGTGCCGCCGCCGGCACCGCGTAACTCGCGACCGGCGCAAACGAACCCAAGCTCATCAGAATCCCATCCGCACTCGCAAACCGCCGCTCCGGGTTCGGCTGCATACAACACAAAACCATCTGCTCTAACCATCCCGGCACATCCGGCCGCAGCGTCCGAAACGGCGGCGGCGCCTTCGTGCAGCGATCGATCAGGGTCCACCCGTGCATCGGCGAACTCGCGGTCAAAGCCTCATAGAGCAGCATCCCCGCCGAGTAGATATCGCTCCCCTGCGTCGCCGGCATGTCCATCAACTGCTCCGGACTCATATAGTCCGGCGTCCCCATCGCCGGACCCACCGTCCGCGGCGCATGCATCTCCCGCGACGTCCCAAAGTCCATCAACTTCCAAACCCCATCCGGCCGTAGCATCACGTTATTCGGCTTGATGTCCCGATGCACAATCCCCATCGAATGGATCGCGCTCAACGCCCCAAATAACTGCCGGCACAGCGATTCAATCTCCGCCAGTTGCAACGTCTTGACGAGGGCCAAGTAACTCGCCAAGTTCCGCCCCGCCACATACTCCATCACCAAATACGTCCAACCCTCGTGCACCCCCGCCCCGTAAATCTCCACCACGTTCGGATGCCGCAGCTTCTCCCCTACCTTCACTTCCCGCTGAAAACCCTCCGATAACCGCGCATGCGCCATCGCCTTCTGCTTCAAAACCTTTAACGCCACCACGTGCTCCGTCGTCGTGTCCCGCGCCTTGAAGATCACGCTCGTCGCCCCTTCCCCGATCTGGTCGAGCAACAGGAATCGCCCGCCTACATAGATCGGCGAGCGCAGATCCGGCTTCCATACCGGAGCATTAGGCAAACTGGAGGGCATCACTGGACATAGCGAGAAATCTTCATCAAACGCCTCTAACTTCCCCGAAGTTCACGATACATCCATCCCCGCACAAACTTCAAGTCCCTCTCGATCGTCGCCTTCGATATCCCCAGCGCCTCAGAAATCTCGTCCACGCCAAACGACAGAAAGAATCGCAGCTCCACCACCTGCGCCTTCCGCGCGTCTAACTCCTCCAACCGATCCAACGCTCGGTCCAAATCCAGCAAGTCGGTATCCCGTTCGCCCAGCCATGCCAACTCGTCCGACAGCGGCACTCGAATCGTCTCCCCGCCTCGCCGCTGCGCGTGCCTCCCTCGCGCATGGTCTACCAAAATCATCCGCATCAGCTTCGCCGCGAACGTATAAAAATGCCCCCGATCCGATATCCCCACCTGCCTCTGCTGCGCCAATCGAAAGTACAACTCGTGCAGCAACGCCGTCGGCTGCAACGTGTGCCCATCCCGCTCGCGCCGCATCAACCCAGCCGCAATCTGGTGCAATTCGTCATAAACCAGCGGCACCAGCCGATCGAACGCGGCCCGGTCTCCCCCGCGCCACTCCGCCAGAAGTTGAGTCACTTCGCCTGGTCGATAAGTACTCATGCAACTACCGTATCCAATCTGATCGTAGCTGCTTCACGAGGCGCCCTGCCAGTCGCTTGGCCGAATCGCCCAACCCCAAAGCCTGCTTGTCTCCCGCCGACGCCTCCCACAACACCTTCCCGTCCCCCCGCGACTTCATCACCGCCACCGCATTCACCTTGTTCTTCAATCCAAACACCCGCCCTGCCGTCCCCGTCACGCGCCCTCCCTCTTCGCCTTCAATCTGAATCTCTAACACCGCCTCCGCTTGCCCCGCCGCACTCACAATCTCCAACCGCTGCCCTAACTGCGACTCCAACTCCCGCCGCATCGCCGCGTCGAACCTCTCCTCCACCGGTTTCACGTAAAGGTGCTTCACCTCGCTTAACCGCGCCACCCCCCGCGGCCGGACAGCTGCGGGAGCCGCCACCGGGGGAGCCTGCGGCACCGGCGGCAAAGCCACCGCCTTCTGCGCCGATGGCGGTTCCGCCCCTCCGCGATACATACCCCCAATTACTACCAACAATCCATCCGTCGCCCCCGCCCCATGCAGTTCAATCGTCTGCTCCGCGTTCAGCCGGAAGCTCACCCCGCGCGCCTGCACCGTTTCCACAATCACCCCCTGCGCCGCCCGGCTTAATCCCAAAGCCTTGCGGATAGTCCCATAACTCAGCGGACCAGTTGCCCCGTTTTCGTTCAATACCGTCAAAATCGCCACCCGCGGAGCAACCGCCACTGGCTTCCCCGCCGCCGGCGCGGCAACCGCTGGCATCACTGCCCTCGGCACCGAAACCGGCTCCGCTACCGGCATCACCGGAATCTCCACCGGGGGCGCGATCGGCTCCCAACTCTTCTCCTTCACCGGCGGTGGCCATGGCGCACTCGCCGCCTCCGCAGCCGCGGCCGCCGCCTCTCGTTGGCGATCCTGGTACACCTTCCAACCCCAAACTCCCCCCGCCAAAACCATCAACCCCAACATCGCCGCCCCAAACACCAAAAGCTCTTTATGCGCAAACTGGTCTTTGGCCTTCTTCACGACCGGCGTGGCCTGCGCCGGGGTATGCTTCGGCATCGTCAAGGGAAAGCCTGTCGTCCGCAACGCCTCCCGAAACTGCGCGGCAAACGTTGCCGTGTCGGGAAACCGGTGTTCCGGGTCCTTCGCCAGCGCAATCATCAACGTCCGCTCGATCTGCTCCGGGATCTGTACCCCCAACTGCCTCGGCGCCATCGGGGCTTCTTCCACCTGCGCCTTCAGCATTCCAAAATCGGTGTCGGACACAAACGGCAGCCGTCCCGTCAGCATCTCGTAAAAAACCACTCCCAACGAATAAATATCGCTTCGCGCATCCGCCGGGCGACCCAACGCCCGCTCCGGCGCCAAATATTCCAGCGTCCCCACGACCCGCGCCTCCCGCGTCTGACCCGCCGTATTCAACACCCGCGCAATCCCAAAATCCGTTACTTTCACCCTTCCATCCGGCGTCAACATAATGTTCGCCGGCTTCAAGTCCCGATGCAAAATTCCCATCTGATGCGCATGCCGTACCGCCTCCAGCACCCACAGCAAATACTCCACCGCCTTCTGCCAAGGCAACGCTCCCGTCTGCTTCAGCAGCCGTTCCAGCGTATCCCCCGGCACAAACTCCATCGCCATGAACAGCTCATTATCCTGCGGGAAAAAGGAATAAAGCGTCGCAATCGAAGGGTGGTTCAAACGGGCCAGCGCCACCGCCTCCGTCCGAAATCGTTCGTAAAGCTCCGGATTGCGCACAATATCGGAACGCAATACCTTGATCGCTACCTGCCGCTCCACCATCCGGTCGACCGCCCGGTACACCGTCCCCATCCCGCCCTCGCCCAGCTTCTCGACGATCTCATAGGTGCCCACCACCCGCCCAATCATGCGCCGCTCAACTGCAGCAACGCCGCGCTCACGTTGTCGCTGCTCCTCCGCTCGATCGACAGCTCGATCAATCGCTGACAAATCTCCGCCGGCTCGCCGCCGCCTGTCAAGCTCGCCATCTCGCTCTCTTCTATCACCTCGTACAGCCCATCCGAGCACAACAAAATTCGATCCCCCGGCCGCATCGGAAACGGCGTTGGCCACACCGCGACGTCCACCTTCGGCCGCGTCCCCATCGCCCGCAGAATCACGTTCCGCTCTTCATGCACCCGCGCTTCGGCCCGCGTCAACATCCCCTGCTTCACCATCTCCATCGTCGTCGAATGGTCCTCGGTCAAACAATACGTCTGCCCCTCCCGCACCAGATACGCCCGGCTATCGCCCACGTGCGCGCAGTAAGCCAAGCCATTTACGACCGCTACCGCCGTGCACGTCGTCCCCATCCCCATCAACTCCCGCCGCGCCCGCGCGTGCGTCAAAATCTGCTCGTTCGCCACCCGGAACGCCTCCTCCAAAGCCGCCTGCGGTCCCTCTCCGCTGGCAAAGTAAGTCGACTCCACCAGCGCCGCCGCCATCCCGCTGGCCACCTCGCCCCCCTCGTGCCCGCCCATCCCATCGGCCACCAGCGCCAGCACGCCCTTCCGCATCAGCGTCCCCACGTCTCCCGGTGCCCGAAAACACACGCTGTCCTCGGTCCGTTGCCTGGTCGGCCCCCGGTCGGTCAGCGCCGCGCCCGTCACCATCAACGGGATAATCCCCTCGCCCGTCGGTCTTAGTTGTGAGTCTGCTGTCGCCATATCCGGTTACATCACGGGCTTCGTGCCCATCAGCTCCATCCCAAATCGAATCGGCACCGCGAAGGTAATCTTCGTGTCCCCGGTCGTCCCATACGTGAACAAGCCGATCACCCGGCCCTTCTCATCCATCACCGGCCCCCCGCTATTGCCTGACCCCGTCGAGTTCACCGTCAGTTGGTACACATCGCCAAACGTCGACATCGTCGATTCCGTCAGCCCCGCTTTGCCTCGAATCACCCGCCCGATGTTCCCCAAACTCAACGTCGGATCCGGAATCATTCTTACCTCCGTCGTCGGCGTCATGGCCTCTTTCGATTGCACCGCCCCCACCACCATTGGCGACGCGCCCGGATAGCCCAACACCGAAATCGCGTCGCCTTGCGCAATCGTGTCATACGTGTCCAGCAACTCCAACTTCTGCTGCGGCCGCGGCAAATCCACCTTCACGAGCGCCACATCCGCCAAGTCCGAAATCCGCAATAACTTCGCTTGCACCCGCTCCCGGTTCCGCGGAAACGTCACGTCCAAGTAATCGTTCCGCCCTTCAATCGTCTTGCCCGTAATCGCCTGCGGCACCAGCGGGCTATTCTGGTCGAACCGCCCCCGCACCACAAACCGTGCTCTGCTCGGCACCCATTGCGGAAACTGCCGCGCCGAAATCGGAATCAACGTCCGCTTCCCTTCGGCGTCCTTCTGCATCACCAAGCCCACCGGCGAGTCGAACTGATAGCTCGATTGCCAAGCCGCCGCCACATGCCGATTCGTCAGAATGAATCCGTCGGTACTCACGACAAATCCCGTCCCCGAATGCCGCGATCCAATCGCCCGATTCTTCCCGTCCTCGGCCTCGGTCACGAGCAACGGCTCCAGCTTCCCGTCTACGGGCAAAAATACCGGCAGCGTCGGCGGCCCCCCCGGCACAATCGGTCTCGCTTCCTGGGGCACCGCGGGCGGAGCATCCGGCGCCGAAGGTGCTGCCGGCGCTGCCGGAATGACGTTCTCCATATGCAATTGGAACAGCGGTCGGCCCGTCTCCATGTCCATCAACTTCCAGCCCACTTCGAAAAAAACGACGGACTCATTGGTCGCCTTTGCCAGCTCCGTCGCGCTCAATCGCGGGGCCCCAAAAATCTTTTCTCGGACCGGCGGCAACAGCATCACCCCGCCAATCAATACCACCAGCCCCAACACCCCAATCCCCGCCCAAAGCAGCGTGTTCGAACTCTTCCGATGCCCCTCGGCGATCAGATGCTCCACGGTCGCCTTCCCCATCCCCACCTTCTGCGAAGGCATCGGAAACGGGTCCGCTTGCCGGGTCGGCGGTGCCGCCGGAATAACGTCCGCCAGCCGCGTCGGCCGCGGACCGCTTGGCCGCGGTTCAATATCAAATTCAAACTCCGGCCCCCCTGCCCCCATCTGCACGATGTCCCCAGGCATCAGCTTCGCCGTCGTCGCCAACCGCTGATGGTTCACAAAAGTTCCGTTCCGGCTCCCAAAATCCGAAATCTCACAACTCAGCGGATTCCCCGCTTCAATCGTGATCTTTAAGTGCAGCCGGCTCACCAGATCGTCCCGATCCGAATCGAACGCCACTTCGCAGGAAGGATCGCGACCGATCGTCACACTCTGGAATTGCTTCACCGGAAACTCGGCCACTGTTCCAGCCTTGCTGGAGTTGCGGAAACGCAGAACGACTTTTTGTTCCATCTCTACCTCGTCATCGGAATCAGCGTCAATTTGTTGCCAATCGCCTCACGATTATTTTTTGAGGCGAAAAGTTCACTTCCGTCGCTATGCCAATCGACAACCGGATTTGACCCGAACTTTATGGCTATTGATCCAGCTTCGATCCATCGTTTGGTAGAGACTCATCTCTCCTATGCCCACGCCATCGCCGCCGGCATTCTGAAAACGCTGCCCCGCCACGTCGAACGTGCCGAACTCGAAAGCGCCGCCGAACTCGGCCTCACCGAAGCCGCCAGCTCCTTTGACCATCGCCCCGGTGTCCAATTCAAAACCTTCGCCTACTACCGCATCCGCGGCGCCATCTACGATTCCATCCGCAAAGCCACTTGGTTCACTCGAGATCATCAGAGAAAGGCCCAGGTTCAAGCCGAGGCCGCCGTCAATGAGTACTTCGCCGACGCCGCCTCCCAGCCCGCTCAGGGCCCCTGCGACCTCGACGAACTCGACCGCCACGTCGGCGCCGCCGTCTCCTGCTACATGCTCTCCCTCGATTCGAACAAGATCAGGCCCGCCGTCGACCCCACCGACTCCGCCGAAAAACGACTCCTCAAATCCGAACAAAAATCCGCGCTCGCCCTCGCCCTCGAACGTCTCCCGGAACGCAATCGCGTCGTCCTCGAAGCCTACTACTTCGCCGGCCGCACTCTTGAAGACATCGGCGCCGAGTTCGGCCTTTCCAAAAGCTGGACCTGCCGCCTCCACGCCAAAGGTATCGAACTTCTTCGCGATTCGATGGGCGTTCGCGCAACCTCTGCCGCCAGCCTCCGATAAGAAATCATCATGGCAGATCCCATCTCCAAAATTGGCGTCAAAGCGGTCGTCCCCAACACCGTAGATACCCCCGGACTAACCACCGGCAAAAAATTCGACGTCCCCAAAATCGCCTCGGAGAAGGCAGCCTCTCCCGAAGCCACTGTTCTGAATCCCCCCGACCGCAAGCAAATGGAGCAGGATCTCCGCCGTCGCATCGAATCCACCGGCTCCCAAAATCCCAGCCTCCTCTTCGGACCCGACATGACCAAAATAGGAGACCGCATCCAAGCCCTAAACTCAAAGCGGGTCCCTCCCACCGTCCGCGCCGAACTCGAAAAAATCGAATCCCGGTTCCAGGCTTCCCAAAGCAAAATCGGCCAAATCCCGGAAGCCAACAACCTCCGCGACCTCCTGAAAATGCAGACCGAAATGTACGAAATGAACCAAAACGTGGAACTCCTCACGAAGCTGGTCGACTCCACCACCTCCGGCGTGAAACAGACGCTCCAAATGCAGGTTTGATCATGCTCCGCATCTTATTCACTCTTACTCTCCTCCTCACCCTCACCGGCTGCCTCAAAAACGAGCTCCAATCCGGCCTCAACGAACACGAAGCCCAGGAGATCATCGTTCTCCTTAAAATGAACGGCCTCGACGCCTCCCGCGAGCTCATCGCCCATGGCAAAGAGATCCCCACTTGGACCATCTCCGTTAAAGGCGGAAACCAAAACCTCGTGCTCGCCTGGCGCATCCTCCAGGAAAACGGCCTTCCCCGCCAGCGCGTCAAAGGCCTCGAAGAGGTCTTCAGCCAGTCCGGTCTCATCCCGACCGCCAGCGAAGAAAAGGCGAAATTACTCGTCGGCCTCACCGGCGAAATGACCCGCACCCTCAAGATGGTCGAAGGTATCGTCGACGCCCGCGTCCACGTTGTCATCCCCGAAAATAGTCCCCTCCTCGACAAGAGCCAATGGAGCCCGCCCACCGCCTCCGTCTTCCTGAAGCACCGCGGCCCCAAGCCTCCGCTCACCGAACTCGAAATCAAAACCCTCGTCGCCAAAGGCATTGAAGGCCTCAGCCCCGATCAGGTCGCCGTCATCGCCAAGCAGCAGAGCGAACTCCAGGAGCAGTACCGCAGCGTCACCTGGACCCCCGGCAATCAGGAGATCACCTTCGCCGCGGTTCTTCTTATGCTCATCGCCGCCGTCACCGCCGTCGCTTTGGCCCTCCAACTCCGTCGCCTCCGCGGCCAAATCGACGCCATGCGCCAGGACTACGCCAGCCGCGACGCCAAAGCCCCCGCCCTCCGCGCTTAGCACTGAGCTTAGACCATATGACCCACCGCGACCACATGCTCGCCCTCGCCGCTCAGCTCAAACTGGGCGATCGTGCCGCCGCGGTCCTCCGGCTTTGCGCCCGTCCCATCGAGCCTGCGAAAGCAAAGGACCCCGCCGCCGCCCTCCTCTTCCGCCTCAACGAAGAGGAGCGCCACCTCCGCCAAATCCTCCGCCGCAAATGGGGCGTCGCCGCCGAACGTCTCGCGCCCCGCTTGCGCTCCTGGCAGGTCACCGATGGCCGAAATCATTAAAGCCACCTCCCCCAAGCTCGTCAAGAAGGACTCCTACTTGGCCATGCTCACCGCCGTCGCCATCCTCGACGCCGCCCGCGAGCAAGGCCGCGCCATCCTCCGCGAAGCCGAAGCCCAACGCGACGAAAGCTTCACCGCCGCCCGGGAAGAAGGACTCGCCGAAGGCCTTCGCGCCTACCTCGCCGAAACCCGCCAACTCGAATCCGCCCTCGCCGCCTTCTACAAAAACTCCGAACCGGCCCTCGTCCGCCTCTCCCTCGGCATCGCCCGCAAGCTCCTCGGCGTCGAACTCTCGACCCGCCCCGCCGCCATCGCCGACCTCGTCCGTGACTCCCTCGCCGGCGTCCGCCACGCCCGCCGCGTTACCATCGCCGTCCACCCCTCCCAAGTCGAGCCCCTGAAAGCGCAATCCCAAACCCTCGAACTCTCCGCCTCCTGCGAAGTCCAAGTCGTCGGCCGGGACGACATCGACCCCCTCGGCTGCCTCATCGATTCCGACTGCGGCATCATCGACGCCCGCCTCGAAACCCGTCTGGCCACCCTCGAACGCGCCCTCCTCCCCACCCGGAGGTCGTCATGATTCCCAACCTCGACCATCTCCTCACCCAACTCGCCGAAGCCCCCTCCGTCGAGACCAAGGGCCGGATCAAAGAGGTTGTCGGCCTCGTCGCCCGCGCCCGCATCCCGGAAGCTTTCGTCGGCGAACTCTGCGAAATCCGCAACCCCCGCTCGAAAACCTCCGTCCTCGCCGAAGTCAGCGGCTTCGCCGACGGCGACGCCCTCCTCATGCCCCTCGGCTCCCTCGAAAACATCGGCCCCGCCAGCGAGGTCATCCCCCTGGGCCGCGGCCTCACCGTTCGCGTCGGCCCTGAACTCCTCGGTCGCGTTCTCAACGGCCTCGGCGAGCCCATGGATACGCGCGACAAAGGCCCGCTCCTGTGCACCCAGGAGTACCCGGTCATGGCCCCGGCGCCAGACCCGCTCCGCCGTATCCGGGTCACCAAACCTCTCTCCCTCGGCGTCCGCGTCATTGATTCCATGCTCACCTGCGGCGAAGGTCAACGCGTCGGACTCTTCGCTGCCGCCGGCGTCGGCAAAAGTACTTTGATTGGCATGATCGCCCGGAACACCGAAGCCGACGTCAACGTCATCGGCCTCATCGGCGAACGCGGCCGCGAAGTTCGCGACTTCATCGAACAGGACCTCGGCCCCGCTGGAATGGCCCGCAGCGTCATCGTCTGCGCCACCTCCGACCAGCCCTCTCTCGTCCGTCTCAAAGGCGCTTACGTCGCCACCGCCATCGCCGAATACTTCCGCGATCAAGGCCTCAAAGTCCTCCTCATGATGGACTCCGTCACCCGCTTTGCCCGTGCCCAGCGCGAGGTCGGCCTCGCCTGCGGAGAGCCCCCCGCCCGTGCCGGCTACACCCCCTCGGTCTTCGCCGAACTGCCTAAACTTCTCGAGCGTTCCGGCAACTCCGACAAGGGCTCCATCACCGCTTTCTACACCGTACTCGTCGCCGGTGACGACATGAACGAACCCGTCGCCGACGAAGTCCGCTCCATCCTCGACGGCCACATCATCCTCTCCCGCGACCTCGCCGCCCGCGGCCACTACCCCGCCATCAGCGTCCTCGATAGCGTCAGCCGCGTCATGCGCGCCGTCATGGATAAATCTCATTGCGACGCCGCCAACAAACTCCGCGAAACCCTCGCGGCCTATGAGAAGTCCCGCGACCTCATCCTCCTTGGCGCCTACGAGTCCGGCTCCGACCCCGTCACCGACCGGGCCATCGCCCGCATGGAAGACATCGAAGCCTTCCTCAAACAACCCACCGACGAAAAGTCCGACTTCGCCGAAACCGCCGCCTCGCTCCGGGAGATGTTCTAATGCCTCTCTTCCGCTACCGCCTCGAAGCCCTGCTCGATCAAAAGCGCCAAGCCAAAACCGCCGCCGAACAAGCTCTCGCGGCCCGTCGCGCCGAAGAGCGCGAAGCTCGCGCCCACCTCGCCGAACTCGAAGCCGCCGTCACCGCTGCCGCCGAACGCAAACGCCTGGCCCGCGAAACCTCCTTCGTCGACGGCGACACCATGGAAGAAATTCTCGCCCGCCGCAACGACGTCTCCATCTACGCCCGCCGACTCGAAGAAGCCAAGGACGGCGTCATGTCCCAACGCCTTTTCCTCGAAGAACTCGCCGAACAAACCGAGGCCGCCCTCGCCGTCGTCGCCGAAGCCAGCCGGGAACTCGAAGTCCTCCTCAAACATCGAGCCAAGGCCGAAACCCGCTTCCTCGCCGAAGCGGACCGCAAAGAGACTCTCGAACAGGAAGAGATCGCTGCTGCCATGTTCGAAAACCGGAGGCGCTCATGAAGGCCAAACCCATCGCTCCGGCCCCACCCCTGAAGCGCGCCATCAAAGCCGAAGAGCCGAAAAAGTCCGAGCTCTTCGCTCAACTCCTCGGGCAAAAAGCTCCTGCCGTTCCCCTCCCGCCTATCGGCCCTCTCCCGCCCGTCGACCTTCCGGTCGAAGCGGCCCCGCCCCCCACTCCCACCAACACCGTCGAACGCATCATCGCCCTCGCCACCGAAATCAGCGCCAAAATCGAACCCGCCGCCGTCGGCCCCGTCACCATCAAGTTCGACGCCAAAACCTTCGACGGCCTCGAAGTCCAACTCTCCCGCGAGCGCGGCCAACTTTCCGTCCGCCTCGTCTCTCAAACGCCCGAGGTCGCCCAACTCCTCACGTCCAACGTCGAAAATCTCCGCCACCGCCTCGAAGAACGCGGCTACCGCCAAGCCATCATCCAAGTGCAAAGAACCCGCCGCGCCGCCCCGCCGCCCAAGGAGCAAAAGCAATGGCAGTAGCCACCCGCCTCGCCTCCTACTCCCGCGCCGAACTCCCCCTTCGCAACTGGTTCGCTGCCGCCTTCCCCGCCGCACCCCAATGGGAACGCTGGCTCGCTGACGTTGCCGCCGCTCTGCTCCAGCGCCCCGGCCGCCTCCGCGTCCGCCTCGAACGTTCGAATCTCATCGACGCCAAAGCCAAGCCCGACGATGTCCGCTTTGAAGAGGAAGTGCTCACCTTCGGCCGCGATGAATCGAACAAAGTCGTCCTCCCGGAACCCGCCATCACCCGCCTCCACGCCCGCCTCTACCGGGAAGGCGCCCGTCTCATGCTCGAAGATCTCGACTCGGCCCTGGGCACTCTCGTCAACCAGCGCCGCATGGTCGCCACCGGCCGCTCCGAACTCGCCGACGGCGACGAGTTCGTCATCTTCCCCCATCATTTCCGCGTCCGCCTCGAACGCGAATGGCAGCCGGAAACCGAAGTCCATCTCGGCGCCGCTTTCGAATGCTCCGCCGCCAGTCCCGAATTTCACGCCTCCATCCCCGCCGGCTGGAGCATCTTCCCCCTCTCCATCGAACCGGTCGGCGCCGTCCTCAGTCTCGTCGTCGCCGATGCCTTCCTCGAAGATCTCTGCACCCGTGCCCTCGCCCCCCTCGGTCCCCGCCCCGCCGGCCTCACTCCCGGCCGCGAAGCCATCATCGAACTCCTCCTCCTCGCCGCTCTCGATCGAGCCAATCGCGATCTTGCCATGCCCTTCCAGCTCTCGCTCGGCCGTCGAGGCACCCGTCCGAAAGAGCCTGCGGACGGCCTCGCCGTCGGCGCCACCCTTAGTCTCGGCGATCTCCGCGGAGCCTTCCGCCTCTTCCTCCCTTGGCCCGTTCTCGCCCGCATGCAAGCCGCCTGGGCCGGCCCCCAGCCCACCGTCCCCCCCGACCTTGCCTACAAACTCCGCCTCTCCGCCGGCTCGGTCGATCTCTCCGCCGCCGAACGCGCCACCCTCGAAATCGGCGACGTCATCCTCTACCATCCCGCCCCCGCCGTCCTCTTCCCCGGCCGCGACGACCAAGGCTGGCAAGCCTCGACTCACGCCCCCAACCAATTTAAGCTCGCTCAAAGGATCCCCATGGAAAGTCCCACCCTCCTCGACGAACTCCCCCTCCGTCTCCATCTCCTCATCGACGAAAAAGAACTCACCTGGGCCGAAGTCTCCCGCCTCGTCCCCGGCTCCATTCTCGATCTCGATCGCGACCCCCGCGACCCCGTCAAACTCGCCGTCAACGGTCGCATTCTCGGCACCGGCGAACTCGTCGAAATCGAAGGCCGCCTCGGCGTCAAACTCCTCACCTGGGGAAACGCATGACCGGTGACAATCCCATCTTTGATTTCCTCAAGGTCATGACCGTCCTCGCCGGCGTCCTCGCTCTCGCCTGGGCCGGCCTCCGCTGGGGCCTCCCCCGCTTCGTCGCCCCGGCCTCCTCCGGGCCTATTCAAATCGTCGCCCGCCAATCTCTCGAACCCCGCAAAACGCTCTACATCGTCCGCACCGGCGGCCGCGATCTCCTTCTCGCCGCCTCCGAATCCGGCGTCTCCGTCCTCCGTGAATGGGAAGTTCCCCATGGGAAATAATCTCTCGAATCCTGTCGTTCTCGTCATCGTCCTCGGAGCCATGTCCCTGGCCCCGTTTGCGCTCATCATGCTCACTTCGTTCGTCAAAGTCTCCGTCACGCTCTCCATCCTGCGCAACGCCCTCGGCACCCAGCAGGTGCCCGCCAACCAAGTTATCACCGGCCTGTCCTTCATCCTCACGCTCTTCATCATGAGCCCCGTCGCCACCCGCATGTACGAAGCCGCCGGCCCCATCCCCGGCACCGCCGGCATCTTCTCCGAAGCCAGCGTCAAAGGCCTCTTCGACGCCGCCGACCGCGGCAAAGAACCCTTGCGGAAATTCCTCGCCCGCCACAGCCACGTCAAAGACCGCGCCCTGTTCATGGAACTCTCCGCCCGCCTCGAACAACAATCCCGCCCCCCCGGCGAAACCGTCAAGCCAATCGACAAAGAAGATTTCCGCGTCCTCATCCCGTCCTTCGTCACAAGCGAACTCAAGAACGGATTCCTCATCGGCTTTCTAATATTCCTACCCTTCCTCGTCGTCGACATGGTCGTCGCCAATATCCTCCTCGCCATGGGCATGAGCATGCTCTCCCCCAGCGTCGTCTCTCTGCCCTTCAAGCTCTTACTCTTCGTCATGGTCGACGGCTGGTACATGATCGTCCGCGGCCTCGTCCTCAGCTATCTCTGAAAACCTATGGATTCCGACGCCATTCTCCGACTCCTCCGCGAAGGCCTGCTCCTCGTGCTCACGGTCTCCGCCGTGCCTATGCTCGTGGCCATGGCCATCGGCCTCACCACCAGCCTCCTCCAAGCCACCACCCAAATCCAGGACCAAACCATTGGCTTCGTTCCGAAATTAGTCGCCGTCTTCGGAGCCCTCGCCCTCGCCGGCCCGTGGATGCTCTGGCAGGTGGTCCGCTTCACCGCCGTCATCTTCGAAACCATCGCCCTCATCAAGTAAATGGACCTGATCGCCACAGCCCAGCGCCTCCTCGCCGTCGCCGGCGTCCGCGTCAATCTCGAAACCTATCTCCTCCTCTTCGGCCTCGTCCTTGCCCGTCTCCTTCCGGCCATCATGCTGGCCCCCTTCTTCGGCGGCCAATCCGTCCCGCCCCGCGTTCGCGTCGGCCTCGCCGCCATGATCGCCGCCCTCGTCCTTCCTCACCTCTCCCAAACCCCCGCCCCCCCTCTTACCACCATGCTCTTCGTCGCCCTGCTCGTGAAGGAGGTCATGGTCGGTTTCCTCCTCGGCGTCGTCTGCCAGTTCGTCTTCTATGGCATCCAGGCCGCCGGCGTCCTCATCGATACGCAACGCGGCATGAACCAGCTCAACTACGTCGCCCCCCAACTCCCCGGCCCCGCCTCCCTCCTCGGCCAGCTAAAAATCCAAGCCGCCATCGCGCTCTTCATCGCCAGCAACGGCCATCTCCTCTTCCTCAGCGCCCTCGCCAACAGCTTTACGACGCTGCCCATCCTCAGCTTCCCGAAGATCGGCCCCGGCGCCCCCGCCCTCCTCGAAACCGCCGCCCGCCTCAGCGCTGACTCGCTCGTCATCGCCCTCCAAATCTCCGCCCCGTTGCTCATCGTCCTCCTCCTCATCGACGTCTCCTTCGGCATGCTCAACCGCATCGCCAACCAGATCAACGTCCATCAGGAATCCCAACCCGTCAAAGCCCTCGTCGGCCTCGGCGTCTTTCTGCTGATGATCGGCTTCCTCATCTCCCGCGTCCAGTTCTACCTCGGCGGAATGATGACCTCGGTGGATCAGATGACCCGCGCCCTCCGCCCCTAGAGGACCTCCAGAATCCCCTTCGCCCTTACTGATCCCGGAGCCTTTTCCAACATCTCCCGCCCCTCGTCGACGCGCCCCGACCGCACCAGCACTTCGCCCAGGTTGACGAACACCATCTCGTCCGCCACCCCGCAAGCCGCCGCCCGTCGCAAGTACCCCTCGGCTTCCACCAGATCCCCACGCTCAAGCGCTGCCGCTCCCAACCCGGCATGGCCGTA
The DNA here is from genome assembly GCA_038220855.1 of Bryobacterales bacterium. GTDB lineage: Bacteria > Acidobacteriota > Terriglobia > Bryobacterales > Bryobacteraceae. The sequence continues at coordinate 28,304 of JBBRIO010000003.1, forward strand.
ATGCAGGGTCTCGTCGAGCGCCACCAAATTCCGAAACACCTTGGCGGCCTCCTCCCGCCGGCCCTGCTGCCACAGCCGGCCGCCGCTCGCCGCGTAGTCCCGCAGCGCATCCCGGTCCATCCCAAACAGCTCCGCCAACTGCGCCGACCCCTCCAGGAGTCCTCGCGCGAGGGCGGGCGTCAAGCGCTCATTACTTGACATCTACGAGCTTCCCCGGCCCCTCATTATCCCGAGCCTCCTTCGCCCTAGCCTTGGCCGCCTCGACCCGAGCCGCAAAGTTCTCCATCGCCGTCGCCCGCAAGATCTCCCCCGCGCCTTGATATTCCACGAGCTTCCCCGGCCCCTCACTCTCCCGAGCCTTCGTCGTCGCCCGCAACATCTCCCCCGCGCTCTGATGTTCCACAAGCTTCCCCGGCCCCTCACTGTCGCGAGCCTCCTTCGCCCTAGCCTTGGCCGCCTCGACCCGGGCCGCAAAGTTCTCCATGGCCGTCGCCCGCAATATCTCCCCCGCGCCTTGATATTCCACGAGCTTCCCCGGCCCCTCACTGTCCCGAGCCTCCTTCGCTGCCGCCTTGGCCGCCTCGAGCCGAGCCGGCAAATGCTCCTTCATCCCGCCCTGCAGCGTTCGCAGCTTCTCTGTCAATGCCGACCCCCCACTCTCCGCCCCTGCAACGTCTGCAATCTTCGCCGCCAGCGCCGAAGCAGCGTCTTCAACCGGCTGATCTCCCTTCGCCACCCGCCCGACGCTCTCGGTATCATGCTTCCGCGTCCGCCCATCCGGCAGCGTCTCCGTCCACTGCCCCGGCTGATCTCCCTTTGAAACCCGCGTAACGCTCTCGGTATCATGCCTCCGCGTCCGCCCATCCGGCAGCGTCTCCGTCCATTGCCCCGGCTTATCCTCCGGCGACACCCGCCGCGCGCTGTCGGTACCATGCTGCCGCGACCGCCCATCGGCCAACATCTCCATCCACTCGCCAGCAATCGCCCCCTCTGCCTGCGCCGCCGTGCCTGTTCCCTCCGGTAACGAAAACGGAAACACGTCCAACGACCCCGCT
>JBBRIO010000004.1:0-27984 GCA_038220855.1 Bryobacterales bacterium
ATCTCGGCTTCGCCCTGCTCTTCATTCCCCTCTTCACGAAGGACCGCCGCCTCTGGTGGGGTCTTGCCACCTTCCTCATCTTTCTCGCCCCCATGTTCCTGGTCCCCAACCGCCTGCTGAGCTCCTACTTGTATCTCCCCCTGGCTGGCCTGGCCTACGCTTTTGCCGCCTTCGCTGATCGTACAAATTGGCGCTACGCCGCTACCCTCCTTCTCGTATGGCTCCCCCTCAACTACGCCCTCCTCCTGCCCCTCCGCTCCACTCTCATCGCCGAAGCCAACGAAACCAAGACGTATCTCGCTTCCGTATTCGGTTTAGCCAAGCGCCAGCCGGAACTCCGTACCTTTTTGATTGATGGCCAGCCCCCCCATCTCCAGTCCTGGGGCGTCACGGGTGCTCTCCGCCTGGCTTTTGACTCGAACGAAATCGAGACACTCTCCGTCGACGCCCACCCTGCCTCCCAAACCGCTCTGGCCCTCCTGAGTTGGGACCGTCCTGCCCAGCGCCTCTACACGCTCTCCCGCATTGGCGAGCAGCAGGACGCGGCCTGGATTGAGATGACTCGCCTCACGCCGGTCTGGCAACTGGAGAAAGGCTGGTTCGGCCGGGATGCCAGTTTCCGTTGGACCGAACCTTACGCCAGTGCCCGTCTCTGGCGTCCAGCGGAAGCGAAGTCGTTCCAGATTGAGGTCAACATTGGAGTCCCGTATCTCAAAGAGATCGGGCAGGTGACCCTAGAGACCAAACTGAACGGCGAAGTGCTAGGTCGCGAGACTTTTGCCAAACCCGGCTGGCAGACGCTGAGCTACCCCCTTTCTGCCGCTCCGGCTGCCCGTGCTCAAGTCGAATTCCTGGTCACGCCTCCTTTCCGGCCTTCCAACGGCGACCCCCGAAGGCTTGGCATCCCCATCGGAGCCTTCGGCTTCCGCTAACCCTCCACCCGCCCTTCGAAACCCGCCGTCGGCTCCGGCTCCCCGCCAGCCGAAGTCCGGCTCGTCTTCAACACTTTGCGGCACGAAGTGGGAGTAACTCGTTGATTCTTCACGCGGGGCTCGTCTTGATCGCGAGAATGTAGTGACACGGATAGTTCGCTTGATCGCTCTATTTACATTGCATATTGATGTATTCTGTGATCATGATGGTGACACAGGAGTGCCTCTTTGTTCGTTCGTACTCGGAGCAATGGTTCGTAAGCGAACGACCAAACTTTCAATTACCCACAACTCAGAGCACTGAAATGGCGGACTGAGGTCCTTGAGCGAACAACGGCAGTCGTCCGGATCAAGCGTAGTTTTGAAGTGGCCAGTTCTGGACGAGAGCACCCTTCAAGGGCACCGATGGTCTTAAACGAAGCGTGAACCCGACCCGAATCCCTATAGAAAACAAAGAGAGTATCCGTTGGCTCGAAAATCTCCGCTCTGCGACGGCTCAATTAGCCGTGGCCGAGCGGTGTGTCCACATCGGTGATCGAGAGAGCGACATTTTCGAGCTATTCTGTGCAGCGCGAGACGAAAAAACCCACTTCGTGTTCCGCACCTGCGTAGACCGCTTGTGCGGCCCAGAAAGGCGGCGTGTTTCCACTGAAATGAAGAGCGCCTTCGCCTGCGGGCAGCATTCGATTACTGTTCAGGATCAGGAAGGAAATCCTATCGTGGTGGAGTTGGATATCAAATACCAACGCTAGGAATTGCAACCGCCAGTCGGCAAGAAGAAAGCATACCAACCGATCGCGGTGACGGTCATCCATGCCAAAGAAAGAGGTAGTACTCCGGGGCGCGAACCGGTCGACTGGAAGCTGGTTACCGACCTACCCATCGAAGGCCTTGGGCAGGCTATCGAGAAATTGACTTGGCACGCAATGCGCTGGAAGATAGAGACGTTCGACAAGATTCTCAAGTCCGGATGCCGGGCAGAGGACTCCAAGCTAAGAACGGCCGAGCGGCTTGCGAACTTACTTTCCATCTTTTGTTTTTTGGCTTGGCGCGTATTCTGGTTGACCATGGTCCAGCGGACCGCAGAGGAGCAAGACCCGTACTCCGTATTTATTTACTATTGAAGAAATACAGATCCTTGACCAAGTCGTAAAAGATCGCCCGGGCCGTGCACCGGGAACTGGGTTATCCGATTACTTACTTAGTAAAGCTCGCACGGCTGGAAGGATATCTGGCAAGGAATAAAGATGGACCGCCGGGAAATACTGTGATCTGGCGTGGGCGCCTGAGGCTCAACGACATTCATCTCGGATACCTTGCTGCCTCGAGTTGTGGGTAATTGAAAGGATGGTCGTACGCTTACTGTTCAGCGTAGCGGAGGCGGTGCGGGTGGGGCGGCGATTGGAGGGGGTGAAGTTGCGGTGGTATGAGGAGCCAGTGGCCCCGGAAAAAGTGGCGGAGACGGTGAATATTGGGAGACAGATCAAACAGCCGATGGCGGGGGGCGAGATGTTATTTGGCGTGGACGGGTTTGCGCCGTTATGCTGGGAGCATTCGGTGGCAGTGATCATGCCGGACGTGAAGCACTGCGGAGGGATGCTGGCGTTAACGCATATAGCGGCGATGGCGGATGGTTACGGGGTGTCGGTGGCACCGCATAATCCGAGCGGACCGGTTTCGACAGCGGCGCAAGCGGCGGCGGGATTGAGCAATTGCGAGATTTTGGAGTTGCAGTGGGGGGAGGTTGGGTGGCGCGGGGACTTGGTTGCGCCGGCGGAGCGAATTATAAAAGGGGACATGACGCTGAACGATCGAGCTGGGTTGGGGATTAGTTGGAACGAGGAGTTGGCGCGGCGGAACCGGCTGTAAGGGGCTCCGCCGCGGTTTCGGTTAACGTTGAATGCGGGCTGATCCACCGGCCGCCAGAGAGCGGACCTGTTCGACGGACGCCATGGTGGTGTCCCCAGGGAACGTGGTGAGCAAGGCGCCATGGGCCCAGCCGAGCCGCACGCAGGTTTCGGGTTCTTCGCCCGTAAGCATGCCGAAGATCAGTCCGGCCGCGAAGCCATCGCCACCGCCGACGCGGTCGACGACGTCGAGTTCGCAGGTGGGTGAGACGTAGGTTTTGCCATCGATCCAGGCGACGGCACCCCAGCTGTGCCGGTTAGTGGAGTGAACCTCGCGAAGTGTGGTGGCGACGACCTTGACCTGCGGATGCTGGGCGCGGACCTGATCAATCATGCCGAAGAAGGCGGACGGATCGAGCTTAGAGGCAGCGGCAACTTCGGGGCCGGGGATGCCGAGACCAAGTTGGAGATCCTCTTCGTTGCCTATGATGACGTCAACGTTCTGGACAATGCGACTGATGACTTCGAGTGCCCGTTCGTGGCCGCCGAGGATGTTCCAAAGTTTGGCACGGTAGTTGAGATCGAGCGAGACAATCGCCCCGGCGGCTTTGGCCGCCTTCATGCCCTCAATGATCACTTCGGGAGTGGTTTTGGATAAGGCCGCGAAAATGCCGCCGCTGTGGAACCAGCGGACGCCGCCGCTGAAGATTTCGTCCCAGTTGAAATCACCGGGTTTCAATTGCGCGGCGGCTTCGTTCGAGCGGTTGTAAAAGACAACCGGGGCGCGCATTCCTTGGCCGCGGTCGCTGTAGACGGTGGCGATATTGGGGCCGTGGACACCGTCGTGCTTGAAGCGCTTATAAAAGGGCTTGACGCCCATCGCTTTGACGCGCTCGGCGATCAGTTCGCCAATGGGGTAATCGACCATCGCCGAAACCACTCCGGTGCGCTGCCCGAAGCAGTCGGCGAGATTGGCCGCGACATTAAATTCACCGCCGCTGACGTGAATGTGACATTCCGTGGCTTTGCGGAAGGGGATGACACCGGGATCGAGCCGATGGATAAGAGCGCCGAGCGCTACGAAGTCGAGAGCAGCGTCGGGCCGAATAGGGAGACCGTATTTCATAAACGTCTCCCTAGTGTATAACGACCCGGCGGAAAGGTTATCGAACAGCGATTGTGGTTTGGATGGGCGCGCCACCGCCGCGATTAGAATTGCTTGGGATGCCAAGGTGAAGGATAGCGACGACGACGTTGTTACCGGGTGGGACGGTCTCCGGAACTTTCACATTGATCTGCCATACGCCGACGAAGCCGGGAGCAAGCCCCGAGAACTGGACTTCAGCGTCGCCGGTATTGACGATGACGCGGGGCCGGGAAGGGGTCGAGATAAGCCTGCTGGTCGGGGCTGGTTCGCCATCGGGAGGAGCGTCAGGGAGGAAGCCTTGGCCGCTGGCGTAGAGTTGGATGACTCTGCCGCGTCCGACTGGGTTGGCTGCCGAATTTATCGTGTTGTCCTCATTCAAGGCAGCGATTTGCCCACGCCCGTTTTGGGTAGTAGTAAAGAAGCCAGGGGTGGCGACAGCGGCCTGAAGAGTGGAACTGGCCAAAATCTGACCTGTCGATTGTCGTTGGACGACGATATCCATGGTGCCGGAAGTCGGCGAGGCCATCGGGACGTAGAAGTTAATCAACGTGGGCGAAAGGAAATACAGAGGGGCGGGCCTTCCTTCGACAAGGACTTCGACATCGCCGAGGACCTTGGCAATCGGGTTGGTCGAGAAAGTGAGCGTCTCCTCGCTAAAACGGATCCCGATGGGGGCCATCGTGGCGACCACGCCGGGCGACAAGTCTCGATCGAGATAGTGCGTAGCGCTCAAAGCGACTAGGCGCGGATAGTGGAACGCCAACCGATTGGTGCCATCGGCAATAACGAGGTTATCGAACGGATCGAGAGCGACAGCTACCGGGAAGGGAGAATCGAGTCGGTAGGTGGCGAGAGGATTCAGGATCAGGGTGTCGAAACGGGGATAGCGAATGATTCGATTATTTTGGCCGTCGGCGACCCAGATTTCGCCTGTGCGAGAGCTGATGGCGACTCCCTGAGGATTCCGTAGAGTATCGTTTATAGTAAGGGTTTCACGCAAGACTTGGACCGGAGCGGGGTCGTTGGCGGCATTGATGACGCGATCGAAGATGACTATACGACTTTTGCCCATGTCACAGACGTAGACACGATCGTCGGTATCGATTGCGATATGGCCAGGAACGTTGAAGCGATTGTCGGCATCGACCGCAGCAACTGAGATGAAATCGCGCTGCCCGAAGACGGTAGCAGCGGCTTGGCCGTTGGTAAAGTCACCACCACCGATGGGCCGCCGAAACAGAAGGAGACGATTCAGCGAGGAGTCGGAAACCATAAGATGACCTTCCGCCGTCAAAGCCAAGCCGTAAGGGGACCTCATATTGGTGCGGGTCGCGTCCGTCAATTTGATGTTGAAACCGCTCTGGCCGAGAACTAGATTGGCTCTCTGTTGTCGGTCCTTGGGCTGATCAAACGGCCGGGCAAAGCGGAGGGCGCGGCCATTGCCCGTGTCGGCGACCCAGAGATTGCCCTGGGCATCCGTAACTACGCCAGTAGGATTGAACAAACCCGTATCGTTGAGAAGATCGGGATCGTTATTCGGCGAATTCACAATACCGGAGAAGCGATCCGACTGACCGAGGATAATGTCGGCTAGATCGCCCGGCTTCACTGTAAGAGCGTTGGCGAAGCCGAGAACGCGATTGTTGCCCGAATCAGCAACGTACAACCGAGGCGGATTGCTCGAGCGATCAATGGTAAGGCCACCGCTAAGGCTGGCGCGACCGCCGCCGCTGGGAAGCTCGATCAAACCCGTGACGGTGAACAGTTCGCGCCCCTCAATCAGATTCCTTGAGTTGTAGGTCATGTTCAACTGACCCTGAACATTCGTGGCAGACAGCAAATTGTTGTTCGTGGCAGACAGGGCATTATTGTTGGAAACGGGGATGATCAGCAGGCGATGGTTGCCCGAATCGCAAAGATAAACATCGGTGCCCACGACGGCACCGGTGGTGGGGCGGAAGAAAGAGTTATCGGTGGCCGAGCGTCCACCGCGATTCGCTTTAAAACTCAACAGGTCGGGCTGGCCGAAGACGGCTTTGGCCGGCGGCGACGGAATCAAAAGGGTCTCGTCTGCCCAGGTATCGAACGGGTCATAGCGGGTAATCCGATGCGCTGCCGCGTCGACAACAAACAGGTTATTGTTGACGGCGAACAAACCTTCTGGAACGGCGAGGGAGTATTCATTCACCGGAGGCCGCGCTGGCTGGCCTTGCACATTGACGACGACTCCGAGGACCCGAGCGGCATCCATGCCGTTACGGAATGGAGGAGCATACGCCATAACTCGACCTACCTGGTCGCCGATGAAAAGGCGGCCGGCGGCATCAAGGGTGACCGACCCTGGATAAATAAGGCTTGTTTTGTATAGCGGGCCCAGCCTGTTCGTCTCGTAAGCCAGACGAGTCGAAAAATCAGGCTGTCCAATGACCAAATCCGCGCTTGGTCCGTTCGACGCGCTCTCGCCGAGCAGTGCGACCGGGTAGCGGAGAACCCGATGGTTGCCTGGGTCGGTGACCCACAAATTCCCTTGCGGGTCAAAGAAGAGACCCACCCGGTAACTCGATCCATCTCGCACGAAGGCCAAAGTTTTTGCCGAACACGTGGGTTCGTTTTGATTCGGGGCATTCGAAGTGAAGTTTGTTTGACCAATCACCATATTGGGCTGGATGAGATCCCCGGACTGCTGGGTCGGTCGGGCAAAACGCAGAATCCGGCTGTTTCCCGAATCAGCTACATAAAGGTTACCGGAGCGGTCAACGGCCAACCCCGAAGGAGAGCGGAACCCGATCGAAACGGACGTGCCTGGACCCCCAGGAAACGTGGTGACTAAATCTCGCTGACCTATCACGCCGTCGGCAAATTGGCCATTGGGCCCCTTGGCGTTGCGCCAGAACAGGACGCGATTGTTGTTGGTGTCGGCGACGAAGGTAACCGGCGCGGAGGTCGAAGCGTCGATCGCAATTCCACTCGGCGAGTTCAATTCGCGTCCCTCGACCAGATTAGCTTCCTGGGTATTTAGCGTCTGGCGCGCATGACCATAGGTCCGAGCCGGGGTGGTGCTGAGTTCGACAGGGATCTGCCCCTGGAGCGGCGGAACGCTAGAGGCAATCGACCCCAGAAGGATCAAGCAGAAAGAAAGCGACGGTTTCATAGGATTCTCGGAGGCGGAGTGAGGTAAACGCCAGAAAGACCAGCGGATGTTCGTTTTGGAGGACGGAGCAACAGGGTAAGACAAACCTTAGCCTATGCCCGTATATCGGCAACTTGAGGATAACACTTCAGTGAGATTGTGGGGAATAGGTAGAACTTTTCGCCAGAATTCTTTTACACACTACACCCGAGGCATCCTTCGCTATCATCTAGACAGGTAATCATGGAAATCGTCAAACCGCTCGTTGCGGCGGTCAGGTATTTGAATTCTATCCCGCTCGTTTGGGGAATGATGCGAGGTCCGCAAAAGGATCTGGTCGACCTGACGTTTTGTCTCCCTTCGGAATGTGCGGACCGGATTCGGGACGGCGCGGCCGATATTGGGCTGATTCCGGTGATTGAAATGGCTCGCCAGAGGCTTCTCTCGGTTCCCGAAACGGGAATTGCCTGCGATGGCGCGGTCCGGAGTATCCTTCTTTTCACGAAGGTCCCGTGGCGGGATATCCGCCGAGTCGCGGTGGACAATGGTTCGCGAACGTCCGTGATGTTGGCGCGGATATTGCTCCGCGAACGTTACGGTGTGGAACCGGAGATGATTGTAATGCGGCCGGTGTTGGCGACAATGCTGGAGGCGGCAGATGCGGCTTTGATCATCGGCGATCCGGCGCTGCAACTCCAGCCAGCGCAAATCCCGTTTGACCATCTTGACTTGGGTGCGGCATGGAAAGAGTTGACAGGCCTGCCGATGGTTTTCGCGGTTTGGGCCGGTCCGGTTTTGCCGCCCGGGGCCACGAAATTGTTCACCGGATCTTGGGAGTACGGTCGGGAACGTTTGCCCGAGATCATCGACCATCAGGCGGATCGGCGAGGGATCCCACGGGGATTGGTCCGTGACTATTTGACCCACCACATTCGATTTAGCATCGCCGAGAGAGAGACGGCCGGCCTGGAAGCCTACCTTTCTCTCGCGAAGACCTTGGAGCCGAGCATTACAAAATGAGTAACCAACTTTCTCCTTCCGAAGCGCTCGATCTGTTCTCCGACCATGATTTAGTGGGACTTGGCATGGCCGCCGATGCGATACGCCGTCGGCACCATCCGCAAAACATTGCCACTTATATCATCGACCGTAATATCAACTACACCAACGTGTGTACCGAGTATTGCAGTTTCTGCGCCTTTTACCGGGCGAAGGGTCATGGCGAGGCATACGTTCATCCTCAGGAAGTGATTTTTGCGAAGATCCAGGAGACGCTGGACATGGGTGGTACGGGCGTATTGATGCAGGGTGGGCTGCATCCGGATCTGCCGATTGAGTGGTACGAAGATCTATTTCGAGCGATCAAGCGAAGGTTTACGATTCACCTGCATGTTCTTTCAGCACCGGAAATTTTGAACATCGCCCAGATCAGCGGGATCTCGCTCGAGGATACGATCGCTCGACTTCGGGATTCTGGCATGGACTCGATCCCCGGGGCGGGAGCGGAAATCCTGCACGATGAGGTGCGTCACCGGATTGCGCGGCTCAAGTGTAATACCGAAGAGTGGCTGGATGTCCATCGGACGGCCCACAAGTTGGGGGTGCGGACGACGGCGACGATGATGTGGGGATGCGGCGAGACTTTGGCGCACAGGGTGCATCATTTGAGTGTTTTGCGGCAGCTTCAGGACGAAACGGGTGGATTTACGGCGTTTATCCCTTGGAGCTTTCAACGGGACAATACTTCGTTGGGTCGATTTGTGAAAGAAGAGGCAACCAGCGTCGAGTTCTTGCGGACCTTGGCGGTCTGTCGATTGTTTCTCGACAACATCGTAAACATTCAGACCTCGTGGGTCACCCAGGGATTGAAGGTCTGTCAGTTAGGACTCCGGTTTGGAGGCAATGACGTCGGCAGCATCATGATGGAAGAAAACGTTGTCTCCCAAGCCGGGGCGAACTTTCACGCCTCCGAAGAAGACCTGCGTAGGATTATCAGGGGAGCCGGATTCACCCCGAAACAGCGAGACACGTTGTATCGAACCTATTTTTTGAACTGATCGATCCAGGCTTCCGTGGCCATCCAGTCCAGCAGTCCGGTAGTAGCGCCGGGCCGGGTAACGCTGAGCGCGGCGACGGCGTTGGCGAAACGGGCGGCGGTTTGGGGGAACAGGCCGCGGGCACGCGCGGCGAGAAACGCTCCGCAAAAGCAGTCTCCCGCACCGGTGGTGTCGACGGCTAATACCGGAAAGCCAGGGACGAGTACACCATCGACGAGACAGCCGTCAGCGCCCCGTTTGATGACAGCGCGGCAGGGGTAGGGGCCGGGGACGAACTCAGCTTCCACGCCGTTGGCGAAGAGTAGATCGACGAAGGGCAAGCAGGGTTCGACGACCGAGCGCCATTCGCCGAGATGATCCCAGCCTAGATCGAGAGACGTGGTCATTTTGGCGCTTTTTGCCGCTTGAAGAAGGGCCGGGGCGCGGCGACGCAGGAACGGGAGGGCGAAGGGGTTAGCGACGTGGAGGTGGTCGTAACCCGGAGTTCCGAGAGGCAGGTAGAATTTGGCGACCGCACCGACTCCCGGAGCATGAAAGAGTTGGCGTCGGCCGTCGGGATGGAAGAGGCCGACGGTAGTGGCGGTGGGTTCCGGCAACGCCTGAAGGGCGGAGCAATCGACTCCTGCGGCTTCGAGCAGGGCCCTAAGTTGAAGTCCGAGGGCATCGGCTCCACAGGCGCTGAGCAGCCCGACGGAGCTACCTAGACGACCGAGGGTAAACGACGTAGTGCCGCCATTCCCGCCGATTCCGGCGGCCGAGGAATCGACCCAAAAGGTAGTTTCCCAATCGAGGCGGTCGACGGGTCCGACGAGAGCGTCCCGGACGAGGTTGCCGACGACCAGGATGCGCATACGCAGGCGTGGCTAGAGGCGGCCACCGAGGAGCGTTTCGAGGAAGTCCCGACCGACAAGCCATCGACCTTGGACGACATTTCCTTGGAGCGAAAAGGTACCACTGGTCAAAACACCACTCAAGTCCGCCGAGTTCGGCTTCTGCTGAACATTTTCGAGGTATTTGCGGAAGACCTCCGTCACGCCCTTTAACTGGCTTTCTAAGCCTCCGGCGGCAGTTTCGGTTGGACAACTGGCCATCAGACGGATCTCGCTTTTGTCGGCCCCAATATTGAGTCCGATAGTGACTACTTTTGCCGCGGAAAGGGCTTGGGCGAAAAGCTTGGTACCGGCTGGTAGAGTGCCCGCTTCGGAAAGCGCCGCCCCTGGGATACCGATCCAGACGACTGCGTCGGGGACCGGTAGCGGGGTCTCGTTTTTGGTCTGCAACCTGGTAACGGCCCACTCGTCGCCCGAGACCGCCATCCCGATCATTGTACTGTGAAGAGGGATGTAGGAGATAAAGCGCCTTGGCGTGGAGGCAGCCATGCGGCATAGGCCATTCTTACAAACCCCACCGACGCGGGTGGTATGTTCCTTAATTGCCTTCCAGTCGAAGCGACCGGTGGCAACGATAAAAGATTCGCCCTTTAAGGTACCAACCAAGGCCGAATCGAGATCGCTTCGATAGTCGAAGCCAGTTGCGGACACAAATTGCCGATAATCGGCGTCTTCGCTAACCTGTTGCCCAGCAAGGAGATCAAGCAGACCGGAGAGGCGTAGTGCAGCGACATCAAGATAGACAGCCGTGCTTCCGACCGGAAGCCGACTCAAGCGGCTCTCCACCGGCGGAACGGTCCGGGACCGATACCAGATCAAACCTCCGGCGATGGCGACACAAACCACCACCGCCAGAAGCGCGATACTCCAACCCTGCCAGCGAATTCGCATGAAACCAGCTTACACGCTTACTTAGACCGAAACGGCTTCACTAACGCGAGACCCTTTCCACAACGAGATGTACGGTGCCAAATCCTTCATCAGTTTGCGGAACTGATCGAGGGTCAGACTCTGCGCGCCGTCGCTGACCGCTTTCTCCGGGCAAGGGTGGGTTTCGACGATGAGGCCATCGGCTCCAATGGCAACTCCAGCGCGGCACAGGGCCGGGACGAGGCTCCGTTTGCCTGTGGCATGGGACGGATCGAGGACGACCGGAAGATGGGTCAGTTCGTCCAGTACGGAGACCGCGGTAATGTCACAGGTGTTGCGGGTGGCAGTTTCAAAGGTTCGGATGCCGCGTTCGCAGAGCATGATATTTGGATTGCCGTGGGCCACGATGTACTCGGCGGACATTAGCAATTCTTTGATCTGGGCGCTGAGGCCGCGCTTGAGCATGATGGGACGGCCACAGGAGCCGAGGCGCTTGAGCAGCGCAAAATTCTGCATGTTGCGGGCGCCGATTTGAAGGATGTCGGCGTATTCGGCGACGAGTTCAACGTCGCGTTCGGCCATGACTTCGGTGATGATCGCCAAGCCCGTGGCTTCGCGGGCTTTGGCAAGCAGTTTGAGGCCTTCTCCTTCCATGCCTTGGAAATCGTAGGGCGAGGTGCGGGGCTTGTAGGCTCCACCCCGAAGGATTTGCGCTCCGGCTTCGGCGACGGCGTAGGCGGATTCCATGATCTGCTCTTCGCTTTCGACAGAACAGGGGCCCGCCATCATGACGAAATCATCGCCGCCGATCTCGATGGGTCCCGTGTGGGTACGGACGGTGATAACGGTGGGGGTCGACTTGTATTCCTTCGAAACAAATTTATAAGGGGCCGAGATTCGGACCGCCTTTTCGACTTGCGGCATGGCTTCCAGCGATTCAAGACAGTTGGTGACGTCGCCGACACCGACAACTCCGATGACGCAACGTTCTTCCCCTTCGATGGCGTGGATTTTGTAACCGAAGTGTCTGATGCGGTCGCATACGGCTTCGATCTGTTCCCTGGTGCTGTGAATTTTCATAGAGATGATCATGGTTTTGATTTGCCTCGAAAGAATAGATCTGCCAAAAAAGCGAAAACCCACTCTTTCGAGTGGGTTGGATTTTCGGGTTAAGAAGTTTTAGTGTCTTACCGCTGGCCCAACGCCACTCGCGTGATTCGGTAATACCACCAAAATCGAAACGACGGGCTGTTGGTCAAAGCGGCTGACATCTTTTTCTAGTGTATATCCACCTCAAACCGAATGCAAGTACCAACAAACAGCTATTTTTTTCGGTACACCTTTCGGAAGTGTTAAGAGGCGTTACCAGGCCCTCGACCAACGGGGGCCGACTATGCCGTTTAGCTGACGGAGAGCCGCTTGCGACTTAGCTTCGACCTCCAGTTTCCGGCCAAAGAGCCAAAGGAGGTCACTGAGTCGATTCAAGTAGGCCAAAACGTTGGGTCCGACGTCTTCCCCCTCTTCCACCATCCGAACGACGTGACGTTCGGCGCGACGGGCGATGGTGCGGGCTAGATCATAGGACGCACCGGCAGGGTCGCCACCTGGGACCGACCAGTCGCTAAGAAGGCCAGTAAGGGCCTCGAGTTCGTAGACTTGGGCGGTCAGGCCTTCAACCATGGCCTCGGTAACCGGGGCATCGCCCTTTCGACTCTCTGGCGGGGTGGCGAGGGCGGCGCCGACTCGAAATAGATCTCGCTGGATGGCTAGCGTGGCGGAGGCGAGAGCTTCATCAGCACAGATAGAGCGGGCGTAGCCGAGTGCCGCGTTGAGTTCGTCGACGGTGCCGTAGGTTTCGACGCGGAGCGCGCCCTTGGAAACGCGTTTGCCGCCGGCGAGGCTGGTCTGGCCGGTATCGCCAAGTTTGGTTGCAATAGATGACATGAGAAGTATTTAGGCGAAGAGGCGCGGATGGACTTTGCCCTTGCCATCCTTAGTGACGTAGAAGGGACGCTGTTCGATTTCGTATTTTGTGTCGGGGGCGATGCCGAGCGCCGAATAGAGGCTCGCATGGAGGTCTTCGATGCCGATCGGGTCCTTGATCGTTTTGCAGGGACGCTCGGGAGCGGTTTCGCCGTAGACGGAACCTTTTTTGATTCCGCCGCCGAAGGCGAGGACGCTGACGGCGTCGGTGAAGTGGCGATGCATGCCGTAGTGTTTGGGGTCGGTCATGACGTCAGGAACGGTGACCTGATTTTTCACTTCGAGGCCGGGCTTGCCTTCGGTCATCATATCCCGGCCGAATTCGGTGGCGACCACTACGAGGGTTTTTTCGAGCAGGCCGCGTTCTGCCAGGTCGCGAATGAGTTGGGCGATGGGGGCGTCAATCGTCCGCTTCATACCGACGACTCGGGAGTGACCGTTTTCGTGAGTATCCCAAAACCGGAAGGGGATGTACTCGGTGGTGACCTCAATAAACCTGGCTCCGGCTTCAACCAGGCGGCGGGCGAGCAGACAGCCGAGTCCGAACCGAGAGGTATTGTAAGTGCTATATAGCTTTTCGGCTTCGAGCGAAAGGTCGAAGGCCTTGGCGGCGGGGGAAGTCAGAAGACGATGGGCGTTGTCGAGCGAGTTGAGGAAGCTTTCCTTCTGATGGTCGCTGCCCTGCCGCACCGGGGAGGCGGCGAGCATTTTGCGGTAAAGTTCGCGACGACTGGCGAAGCGGCTTTGGCCGAGGAGTTCGTTGGGCCGGGTGACGGCGACGGCGTCGCGGGGGTCGACGATGTGGAATGGGCCGTATTCCGCGCCGAGGAAGCCGGCGGTATGGAAGGCTTTGACGGCGTCGGATTCGCCGCCGATTTCGAGATTTTGCCCAATCGAAAGGAACGCCGGGATATCAGGATTTTTCTTGCCCAGGGTGCGAGCGACGAAAGCACCGAAGTGGGGGCAGGCGACGCTTTGGGGTGGGGTATAGCCGGTGTGCCAGTGGAACTGATGGCGGGAGTGGAGAATGAAGCCGAGGTCGCCAACGCGATGAGAGCGGATAAGGGTGCCGCGGTCGAGGACGCTGGCGATGCGTTCAAGACCTTCCGATATCTGGACACCGTCGACGGCGGTGGGGATGGGCTTAAAAGTAGAGAGAACGCGGTCGCTGGGCAGCCCGGATTGGTAGGGGGTGTAGCGCTTGGGGTCGAAGGTTTCCGTCTGCGCCATGCCGCCGGCCATCCAAAGGAGGATCATGCTATCAGCGGTGCCGGAACGAGGGGCGGCGAGGAGCCGGGGGCTGTTGCCTTGGAGAGCGGCGAGGGTCGCGGCGACGCCATGACGGACAAAGAAACGACGATCAATCGACATACTGAAACTCCGGGTGGTTCAAAAGGATCCAAAGCAGGTCTTCGACTTCGGCTGTCTGGGCTAGTTGGCGTTCGGTGGCGACGGGGGCACGGCCGAGGGTCTGCCAAAAGAGGTCGTCAATGAGCTTTGCCGGCTTGCGACGGGGGACCGGCGGGGCGTCTGTGATGCGGGCGAGCTGGCTGCGGTCCGGCGGCGCAGGGAAGATGTAGCCGCGGACGGCGCTATTGATGTCGCTCTGCTTGCCGCTGGGATCGAGTTGCAGCGCGCCCGTAAGGCGGTGGCGGCCGGGAGGTAAGACGAGCTTGACCACGCTCCCGAGTTTGCTGGATACCGTGACCGGTAGGCCATTAACGCGGAGATCGGTCCAGGTGGTGACGGTGCGCTCGGGGTCAAAGCTACCGATATCTTCGACGAGAAAGTAGAGGGTTTCCGCGGTAGTCAGGATCTCGAAAGGTTTGCTGCCTTCCCTGCGCAGGCCAGAGCTGTCCCAAAGGCTGGCCGGCGCTTCCGGCATCATCCCGACCAGACGCTGGGCACCTCGGCGAAGTTGCTGATGGATGGTGGCCCCGTTGACGAGTTCGAGAGCTTGGAGCGTCGCGCTTTCGGTGTTCCGAGTCGTGACGACTTGATCGCGGATGGGGCGGCCGAGAGCACGGGTAAGTTCGGTGCTCCGAAGTTCCCATTCGCGGGCGTAGCGGGCGGAGGTATCGGTTTGAATGACGCGCCATTCGCCGGTGATCGCGGAGAGCGTATCGACGACCTGTTCCGCCGTGAGGCGGCGCGGGACGGGCCCGCGAAATTTAGAGGTCGTATTCTCGACGGCGGGTTGCTGCCAAGACCGGCTCGTCATGATGAGCTTGATAAGGCGGTGAATATCGTAATCGCGTGCGAAATCGACGGCGAGCCAATCGAGGAGATCAGCATTGAAGGGCTCGGCGTCCATGTCGTCGACGGGTTCGACGATACCTCGGCCGTAGAGTTTGGCCCAGATGCGGTTGACGAAAGTGCGAGCGAGGCGGCCGTTCTTGGGGCTCGTGAAGAGGGCGGCAGCATCGGCGCGGCGATTGGCCCCGACGGGCGGCCCGACCGAGGGAAACAGGAATTCCGGGCCCACTTTTTCACCCGTCTTGATATCGCAGCGGTAGAGTTCGAGTTCGCGTTCCTCGCTGAATAGCGCAGCCATACCGTAGCTCTGTTTCAACTTGTACTTATTGATGAACGAATCGTGGCAACTGGCGCATTTCAGATTCACGCCCAGGAAGACTTGCGCCGTGTTCTGCGCGGCTTGAATCATGGGCCGCTGGCTGGCGTTGACGTCGCCCCGCCAGTTGATCCCAAGCAGGAAGCCTTCAGGCGAATCGGGACCGACCGGGTTGACGAGTGCGCGTACCATTTGGTCATACTGCATGTTCGCATTGAGTGCTTTGATGAGCCAGGAGCGGATGGTTTTCTCGCCGCCATGGTAGGCGCGCAGATCATCGCGGAGCAGATCGTTCCAGACGCTGATCCAATGTCCGGTAACCATCCTGCGGTCGGCTAGGAGGGTATCGATGAGTTTAGGTCTGTTGCCGTCGAAGGCGCGGAATTGGTCGGGGGTCGGGGTGATGCCCCAAAGGTCGAGATAGGCGCGTCGGATGAAGACGGGATCGGGGATGTAGGGTTTCCAGGTCATACTCCGGTCGAGGAGTTTGTCGATGGGGTTGGGCCTGGGGCTCGCCGGGAGGGCAACAGGGCGGGGTTCGAGCGGAGCCTGCCAACCGGAGGGCGCTTGTTTAGAAACGTCCGTCCAGGGTAGGTCCGCCTTGACCCAGGCTTCCAAAATGGCAATCTGTTTTTCTTCGAGGCCCTTGCCGGACGGGGGCATCGGCAGTCCGGCTTCGCCCTTGATCCGAGGCACGATATCGCCTTTGGCCCGGAGCGCGCTGGCCCGGTTTTCAAACGAAAGCCCGGCCTGGGGCGTCTTGCCGCTATGGCAACTGAGACAGCGGGCGGCGAGGATGGGGTGGACTTCGGAAGCAAAATCGACGGCCATCAGGGGCAACGTGACGAAAAACAGGAGCCTGCGCATAAATCGACTAAACCTTAACCCATTTCTGCTTTTTGGCCGATTCGGCAACCTTTTCGAGCAGGATCATGCCGCGGAGACCGTCTTCGAAGGTTGGATATTCGACCGGTACAGACGGGTCAGCCACCTTCTGATAGAACCGTTTGTAGAGGGCCTTGTGGGAGTCGTCATAGCCTTCGCTGTGGCCGCCGGGGAGTTCGGCGTAGGCGGCAGCTTTCGGATGGAGCAACGAGCCATCCTTGACGATGAGTTGGTTCGGGGTGTTGCGATGGCCGATCCACAGGCGGTCTGGTTCTTCCTGGTTCCACTGGACGCCGGCTTTGGTGCCGTAGATTTCGAAAGCGAACTTGTTCTTACAGCCGGCGGCGACCTGAGAAACTGTGAAGGCGCCGCGGGCGCGATCGCCGAGATGCAGCATGACAGCGCCCCAGTCGTCGGTAGTGATGGCGACATCCTCGTAGTCGCTCGGCTTCAGCTTCTTTCCGGCGAAGGTTTGCACGGACACCTTCGGCTTTTTGCGGGTCTTATGAAAAGTCGCCAGATCGGCGCAGACACTGGTGATGGGCAGGGCGGTGAGGTGCTGGATCATATCCATCCAATGGGAACCGATGTCGCCCATGGCGCGGAGTTCGCCGTTGCGGTCGGCCTCGATCCGCCAATTGAAATCGGTTTCGTACAGGAGCCAGTCCTGGGAGTAGGTGCCCTGCACGTGCAGGATTTCACCAAGTTCGCCGGATTCGATGATTCGGCGGACATGTTGAACAACCGGGTAGTAGCGCAGGTTGTGGCAGACCGCGTTCGGCAGGTTCTTCTTGGCGGCGAGGGCGACCATTTTTTTCGCCTCGGCGGAGGTGACCGTGAGCGGCTTTTCGCACAGGACGGCTTTACCGGCTTCGAGGGCGGCGATGGACATAGGGAAGTGGAGCGAGTTCGGGGTAAGGACGTGGACTGCGTCAATCGACGGGTCCGCCAGCAGCGACTTATAATCGCCGGTGGAGCGGTCGACGCCCATCTCGGCGGCGAACTTCCTAGCGGAGGCGTCAGACGAGCCAGCGACAGCCACGACTTCGACGTGGCCCAGACGGCGGATGCCTTCAATATGGACTCGGCCCATGAAGCCGGTCCCGATAATCGCGGTGGTCACTTTTTTCATATGATCACTCTATCTTAACTGGGCTATGCTGTTAGGAGTTTGACATGAAGGTTAAGATTCGCTTGACCCCAGGCCCGCGCGTCAAGCGGGAGGGAACACGAAACCAGCGCCTGGCACTCGGCACTGCTGCCCTGCTAACCCCTTTTTCGCTGATGGCTTTTGTGTTGGGCGTGTGGCGATTGGCAGCCGATTTGAACTGGGCGAAGCCATTTGCCTTCACCGAAGGACCGCTATCCCATTGGCAGCTTTGGATGGCGGTAGGCTTTGTTTTGCAGTTCGCCGCAGTTCTGCTCAATCGCTACGGGAATCCTTCGGCGGAGTAGGAACCGGATCGGCGTTTGCCGCATCTATACGGGGGTATGCCTACTGCTATGCTGAGAGGGTAAATGGGCTCCTTTAATCGCTCTTTTTCCTCGGGTCCGTCGTCGGGGCTAGTAACCTCTGGCGTGAAGTGGTTGTTGATCAGCAACACCGCTATTTTTGTGTTTACGCTCCTTGCTCGAGCATTTGCGGGATTGCAGTTTCAACCGCTGAAGCTGATTCCGCAGGACGTGTTTTCCGGAGCGGTGTGGCAACTGGTGACCTACCAGTTCTTGCACGATACCAATGGATTTCAGCACATTTTGTTCAACATGGCGTCGCTGTTCTTCATGGGGCCGATGCTCGAAAGCAGCTGGGGCACTCCGCGATTCTTGAAGTACTACCTGTTGAGCGGGATCGGCGCCGGGGTGGTGGTGTGTTTGGCCAGCGTTCCATTGGGCGCGATGGAATCGGCGACGATTGGCTGCAGCGGCGCAATCTTCGGCCTGATGATCGCCTACGGGGTGCTATTTCCGAACATTTTATTTTTCGGGGCGCTGCCGGCGAAATATTTTGTGATGATTTTTGGAGCCATCAGTCTATTGGGATCGATCGCGATGGACGGTTCGCGGGTGAGCTACGTGGCCCATCTCGGCGGCCTGGCGACCGGTTGGATTCTGATCCGGAGCGGGTTGCTGAAAAAGTTAGGCGGCAAGCCGGGGGCGGCATGGGATCCGATGAGCACGCTCCGCCAGCAGTATAAAGAGTGGAAGTTGCGGCGGGCTCGAAAGAAGTTTCAGGTCTACATGAAACGAAAGAGTGGCCGCGACCCGTTCGACATTCAATAGGAGTAAATTGATCATCATGCGTAATCGGCTATCGCTTCTCGCCTTCGTCTTCTTCGTTTCTTTTTCGGTGGTTTGGAGTCAGCAAGGTCCCGGCTCGACCGGGTCGGAAACCAAAGCCAAGCCGCGTAAGAAGTCTGGCGACGGGACCCCGGTGGAAGAACCAAAGCAGGAGAAGATCCCATCGAAGTTTTCAAGGAAAGAGGGCGATGTGGTCGCGGACGGACTACCGACGTTCAAGAGCGATGTGTCGACTGTGAATGTGGACGTGGCAGTACTCGACAAAAACGGGCGGTTCATTCCGAACATTCCGAAAGGGAACTTCCGCGTGGTCGAGGACGGCGTGCCGCAGAACATCGGAGGCTTCAATATGGGCGAAGCGCCGATGACGGTCTGCCTGGTGATAGAGTTTTCGAATTTGTACCAGCAGTACTGGTCGCAAGGTTGGCTCGAAACACTGCAGGCGTCTTATGGCTTCTTAGAAACATTGAAGCCGGAAGACTACGTTGCCGTGGTCGCCTACGATTTGCGGAGCGAGATTTTGAGCGATTTCTCGACCGATAAGCGCAAGGCGTACGAAGCAATGCAGCGGTTGCGGATCGCAGCGTTCAGCGAAAGCAACCTTTATGACGCGCTTACCGATACCGCCGACCGGATGTCGACCATTGAAGGTCGCAAGGCCATCGTGGTGATCGCCAGCGGCATCGATACGTTTTCGAAACTGACTTTCGATAAAACGAGAAAATCGTTGCAGCAGAGCGGGGTGCCCATCTACGCGATCGGGATTATGCAGGCGCTGCGCGAATGGATGGACGCCCGGGGCGGAATGGGGGCGATTCAGCGCCTCGACTTCCTGCAGGCGGACAATCAGATGCGCACGTTCGCCCGCGAGACCGGCGGCCAATCGTACTTCCCGCGGTTCTTCGGAGAGTTCCCCAATATCTACCGGGCCATTCACGAAGCGCTTCGCAGCCAGTACTCGATTACGTACGCTTCGACCAATCAGGCCAAAGACGGCAAATTCCGCAAAATTGCTGTGCAACTCGTCAATCCGGCCACCAACGAACCGCTGCGAGTCGTCGATGAAAAGGGCAAGCCGATGAAGTATACCGTCATCGCCAAGCCCGGCTACAACGCGCCTAAAGAAGTCGAATAGTCAAGGGAAACAACTAGCGCGTTTTGAAGTCGATAGAAGGTCGTTGACACCTGGTTTACATGTCTGATACCTTCGCAGGGTTCCCATTCTTAAATGAAGTCGAAAGTCGAAAAAATGGCTCCGGTGGCAACTCGTTTGCTGCTGGTTGACGATAACCCCTCCGGTTTGGCGGCACGCACGATGGTGCTGAGCGAACTCGGTTACGAGATCACTACTGCGAATAATGCTGAAAGCGCCCTAGCCCTATTTGAAGCGAGTCCGTTCCCGTTGATGGTTACGGATTACAAGATGCCCGGTCAGAACGGCGTCGAATTGATTCGAGCAATCAGAGCAGTAGCCCCGCAAACGCGAATCGTTCTGGTCTCTGGTTTTGTTGATGCGATGGGCATCACCGAAGAGAACAGCGGTGCCGATGCGGTGATCATGAAAAGCGCCAACGAGGTTTCTCAGCTCGTACGGGCGGTGAATCGACTGAGCAAACGGACCGCAGCCAAGCAGCCTGCGCGAGCCGGGATGGAACATCGGAAGTCGTCGTTGAAAATGAAGAAGTCCGCCGGCAACTGATAGCATGGGCAAGTGACGCCTTTTCGGCTACTTGCCCTTCTGCTTTTCATCGAGTTGGCTCGAGCTGCGCCGCCGGCCAAGAAAGCGCCGCCTGCTGCCAATCCGGTGCAGCGGTGGATGACGACCTTGACGCCCCGGGAACGCGTGGCGCAACTCGTGATCATCAAGAGCTTCGGAAACCTGCCGCCAGTGCGCAGCCGGGCCTATCGGCAGTTCTTGAAGTCGGTTCAGATCGATGGCGTCGGCGGGATTATCGTCAACAATCGGGTGGGGCGCACCGGTGCCATCAACGCTGAGCCATTCGAGATGGCCAGCTTTCTCAATCGCATGCAGAAACTGGCGAAGGTGCCCCTGCTGATCGGGGGCGATTTCGAACGGGGCGCATCCATGAGGGTTTCCGGAACGGTTAAGTACCCCCATCAGATGGCGTTTGCCGCGACCGGTTCGGTAGAATACTCGCGTTATCTGGGCTTGGCGACCGCTCGCGAATCGCGGGCACTCGGTGTTCATTGGGTCTATGCGCCGGACGCCGACGTGAACAATAACCCGGAGAATCCGATTATTAATATCCGCTCCTACGGGGAGGATCCAGCGCTGGTGGCGCAGCATGTTCGTGCATACATCGAAGGCGCCAAGAGCGACCCGGCCAACCCGGTGCTGGTGACCCTGAAGCATTTTCCCGGGCACGGAGACACGGCGATCGATTCTCATTACGGTTTGCCCCGGCTCGAGGTGGATCGGGGGCGGCTAGACAAGATTGAACTGGTGCCGTTTCGGGCCGGGATCGCCGCCGGCGTCGATAGCATCATGACCGCGCATATCGCGGTGCCGGCGCTCGACCCGACCGGAGTGCCGTCGACGATTTCGAAGCCGATCATCACGGGGCTGCTGCGGGGTGAGTTGGGGTTTCAAGGTTTGATCTCGACCGACGCGATGGACATGGCCGGCTTGGCTGCTCAATATTCGCCTGCCGAAGCGGCCGTAAGAGCGCTGGAGGCTGGCGTAGACGTGCTCTTGATCCCAAGCAATCCCGACGCCGCCATTAACGGGGTGATGGCCGCTATCCGCAGCGGACGTCTAACCCAGGCTCGCGTGGACGCTAGCGTTCGTAAGGTACTGGCGGCGAAGGTGAAGGTGGGGCTCAACAAAAGCCGCTTCGTGAAGACGGACGAACTAGCCGATGCGCTCGATCCTGAGGGGGCGGCCGAGAAGGCGCAGGAGATCGCCAGCAAGGCCGTAACGCTGATCCGCAATAAGGCGGGGTTGCTGCCGCTGGCTAAAGACGCCAATGCCTGTGTCCTGTTGCTCGCCGAACGGAAAGGAAATAGCAATGGACAGGCGTTTCTGGACGAGATGGCCGTTCGAGCGCCCAAGATCCCTACGCTGCTCGTCGATCCGCAGATGCCGGACATCCAAGCCCCAGCCGGCTGCCAGACCGTCGTGGTGGGAGCCTATGCCCAGATTGGCGGCTACGGGAAGGACAATGCCGCGTTGCCCGGGCTGTATCCGGCGATCGTGAACGATTTGCTGAAAGCGGGAAAGCAGTTGATCCTGATCAGCCTCGGGAATCCGTATCTGGTTCGGGCGTTTCCCGACGTGACCACTTACTTCACTACTTACAGTCCGGCACCGACCAGCGAAGTGGCGGCAGTCCGCGCGCTGTTCGGTACCGTCCCGATGACGGGTCGAAAAGTGGTAACCGTAGAATAGTGCTACAAATCACTTGGCTCGGCCACTCCACTTTTTCCCTTACCCTCGATTCCGGTGAGGTCGTCGTGATTGATCCCTTTATCTCCGGGAACCCGAGTTTCCCGCCAAGCTACGATTTTTCGCGGGTCGACCTCATCCTGGCCACCCACGGCCACGGGGACCACATCAGCGGTATTCCTGAACTGGCCAATCGCTTTTCGCCGAACGTCGTGGCGAACTACGAGGTGGCCAAATGGCTCGATGGCCAGGGCGTGAAGAACACGGTCGGGATGAACATCGGCGGATCGGTTACGGTGGGCAGCTTGAAGGTGACGATGACCCCGGCCGCGCATTCGAGCATGATGGAAGAGCCCGACGGCACGACCGTCTACGGCGGACTCGCCGGTGGGTACGTGCTTCATTTGGCCGATGGACGGAACGCCTACTTCGCCGGGGACACCGATGTGTTCGGCGATATGGCGTTGATCCGAGAGTTGCACGCGCCTGCTCTGGCCGTGCTGCCGATCGGGGACTTCTACACCATGAACCCACGCGGGGCGGCCATTGCGACACGCTTGCTGCAACCGCAGGTAGTGATCCCTTCCCACTACGGGACGTTCCCGGTGTTGACGGGAACGCCCGCGGAGTTACAAGCGTTGGTGGGCTGCCCGGTGTGGACGCTCGAGCCCGGCGTGCCCGTTACTTGGTAGCTTTGATCTCTTTTACGCGGATGTTGCGGAACTCGGCTCTCATGTCCGGGCCCTGGTGGAGTTGAAAGGCGAGGATGCCACTTGCTTTCGAGGTGTCCTTCAATTCGCTGGTGACGGTGCCGTTGATCTTGATCTGGATGTTCTCCCCGATGGCGGAAAGTTCCATGTCGTTCCACTCGCCTTTTTTGTAAACCTTTTCGCCCTTGCCCTTCCAGCCGTTCACGATGACGCCGCGCTTACCTTTTTCGTCGTATATCGAACCGGTCCAGTTGTCGTAAGCGATGTCGGCCTGTAAACCTTGCACGACGAATTCCGGCATTTCGGTGCTGCGGAACTGGATGCCGGAGTTATGGTTGCGCAGCTTGAACTGGGTCCGAAGGACGAAATTGCCGTATTCCCGCTCCGAGATCAGAAAGGTATTCTTGGTAATCTTTACGCCATCGGTGGACCCGACGAGAACACCTTTTTCCACCTTCCAAAGGCGATTGTCCCCTTTCCAGCCCTTAAGAGCCTTATTCAGGATCGGCTTGAAGCCATCTTTCTTTTCGGCTTTGTCGAGTTGGCCGAACGCCGCGGTGGCAGCGGCGAGGAGAAGCAGGGTTGCGCATTTCACAGCATAAATCCTATCATCAAGGGAGTTGATCCGTCCTAAAATCTCCCCCTGGGAGATGATCCAGAACCCGCTTCGTTTCTTTGCGCACCTCGCCGATTCTCAGGGGTTGCGTGCGCATCTGAAGCTCGGAAACCGAAATTTCTATCTCATCAACGAGCCCGAGTTGATTCGGGATATGTTGATTACCCAAGGCCCGGCGTTCGAAAAATTCCCGCGCATAGAGCGGACCAAGGGGCTGTTCGGCGAAGGGCTGCTGACGAGCGAGGACCCAACCCACCTGCGCCAGCGGCGGCTGATGCAACCGGCCTTTCAGCGCGAACGGATCGCCGAGTACGGCCGGATGATGATGCGCTGCACACAAACCTTGATGGCCAATTGGCGCGATGGGCAGGAGATTGAAGCGACCGAGGCGATGAGCCAACTGACGCTCGAAATCGTCGCGCGCAGCCTGTTTACGACCGAAGCCGGTGATAAGGCGGCCACGATCGCGCACGAACTCGAAATCGTCCTGAAAATGCTCAACCAGTTGGTGATGCCCTGGGGGCCGTTGCTCCTGGACCTGCCGCTGCCCGCCAGCCGGCGATATCGCGCCGCGCTCGCCAAACTCGATGAGATCGTCTACGGCGTCATTGACGCTCGGCTCCGCAGCGGCGAGGACGGGGACGACCTGCTCGGGATGCTGCTGAGCGCTCGGGACGCTGACACGGGCGACCGAATGGACCGCCTGCAGATCCGCGACGAGGTGATGACCATCTTCGTCGCCGGACACGAAACGGCGGCCAACGCGCTGGCCTGGACGCTCTACCTGCTAGCGGCGAATCCGGACGCGAGGGCCACGATGGAGGCCGAGATCAGCCGGGTCGTCGGCGACCGTCCGCCGGGACCGGAGGATTTCCCAAACTTATCTTACTGCCAGCGCGTCTTCAGCGAATCGATGCGAATGTTTCCGCCGGTTTGGATTCTGGGACGAAGGGCGCTGGCACCGTATTCGTTCGGAGATTTTTCAGCCCCGAAAGGGTCGATTCTCCTGGTCTGCATGGCGGTCCTCCATCGCAGAGCCGAATTTTTTCCCGACCCGGATCGGTTCTGGCCGGATCGCTGGCTGGAATCTTCGGCCCCAAAATTCGCGTATTTGCCGTTTGGCGGGGGCGGTAGGCTGTGTATCGGTGAGCGTTACGCTTGGATGGAGGGCGTCTTGTGCCTGGCTAATCTTGCGCAACGGTTTCGATTGGACTTGACGCCGGGCAACAAGGTGGTGCCGTCGGGGATGCTGACGCTGCGGCCGAAGCATGGTCTACAGATGCGCCTGAGCGCTCGGGGGAAATAGTACCAAGTGCGCTCTGGTACTTGAGGGCGAGTTCTAGAACAAGAGTCATCTTGTTGCCGCGCCGGTCAGAGAGCTACTCTTAGCCTCAGGAGCAGCGCAGTTGATCCAGCAACTTTATCAATACTCATATCTTCAGGTCCTCGATTTCCTGACCACGATTGCGTTTCTACTCAACGGAGTGGAGGAGGGGAACCCCCTGGTACGGTGGGCGATCCAAGCCGCACCCTCCCCGATCGTTGGTCTACTCGTGGTCAAGATCGTTGCGGTGGGACTAGGCGTTTACTGCTGGCATCGAGGAAAAATCGGGCTCCTGACGAAGATGAATGTTGGCTTTGCCGCGCTGATCGCCTGGAACTTGGTTTCGTTGATACTAAAGTCGGCTTATTCAACCTAGCGCGCCGCGCTGGCGCCTTCTCCGGTTGGCTCCACGACCAACTCGCCGCTACCGCTAAAACTGTAACCAAAGCCCCGCACGCTCCGAATAAATAGCGGATTGGTCGGATCCGTTTCCACCTTTTGACGGAGACGGAGGACGTAAACGTCCACCGTCCGGTCGGTGACCGCGCGGTCGTGTCCCCATACCGAATTCAGAAGTTGCTCGCGGCTGAAGACGACCCCGGGGCGGGTCATGAGAAATTCAAGGAGTCGGAACTCGGTGGCGGTGAGGGTCAATTCCCCGCCCCGCAGGAAGACGCGGCACGCGTTGCGGTCCAGTTCGAGACCTCCGGCTTTCAACGTGCGGACGGGCTGCACCTGCCCGCGAAACTGGATTTTGATGCGGGCGATCAGTTCGCGGACAAAGAACGGTTTAACGATGTAATCGTTCGCACCAAGTTCGAGGCCGACAATCCGGTCGGTTTCGGTAGCGCGAGCCGTGAGAAAAATCACCGGCGTGTTCGCCAGATCAGGATGATTCCGAATCGCTTTGCAGATCTCTAAGCCATCCGAGTCGGGGAGCATAATGTCGAGGATCACCAGGTCTGGCCGTTCCCTCCTGCACAGTTCAAGTGCGCCTTTCCCAGTCTGCGAACCGGCAAAGGCATATCCCTCTTTTTCGAGGTTGTACTTGAGCAGCGCAAACAGGTCGCTATCGTCCTCGATCAAAACAATCTTTTTCATAACCCTTCCAAGCTACTTCGAGTACTGTTACAGACGCATTACGAAATGGTTAACTGTGAGCGAATATCGCTATGTTCGCTCATTCCTAGGTCGTCATGGGGAAGGGTAAACGAAAACTCCGACCCCTGGCCCACTACGCTTTGCACTCTAACTTCCCCGCCCTGGGCTTTTACCAGGTGCTTGACGATAGCCAAGCCGAGTCCGGTCCCACCGAGTTCCCGGGAGCGAGCCTTGTCGACCCGATAGAAACGCTCAAACAACCGGGATAGATCTTCGGGCGGGATGCCGATGCCGGAGTCCTGGACGAAAATTTCGGTAAACGGCAGGGGCGCGAGGTCGCGAACGCCGACCACAATCGCTCCGTTTTCGGGCGAGTACTTTAAGGCGTTATCGATGAGATTCGTCAGTACCTGGTTGACAGCTTCAGAGTCGCAAAACGCTTCCGGGTTTCCCTCCGTGGGTTGGAAGTGCATCGTGAGATTCTTGCGTTGCGCCAGAGGCAGCATGGAATCGAGCGTGTCTTGCACGAGCGCGTGGACGCCGTAGGAAGCAAATTGAAACTTCTGCTGCTTCATTTCGACCCGGGACAGGGTCAGCAGATCGGCCGTGAGGTTGCCGAGGCGTTCGGCGTTCTGGCGAATGATTCCCAGGAAGCGGACGTTGTGTTCCGGTTCATGGATCGCCCCATCGAGTAGTGTTTCGGTGTAGCCCTGGATTGAGGCCAGCGGCGTGCGAAGTTCGTGGGAGACGTTGATGACAAAGTCTTTTCGAATCCGCTCCAGTTTTTCGAGCTCAGCGTGTTCGCGCTCGAGTTCCTGGAACATACCTTCGAGGGTCTCCCCGGTTTCGTTGAGTTTGCGCTCGAGCAAGCCGAGTTCGTCGCCGCCCGGGCGAGCGAGGCGAGCCTGAAAATTACCCTTCGCCAGCTCGGCCGAGTATTCGATGATGCTACCCAGTCGGCGAGAGACCCAGCGCGCAAAGAGCGCGGCCAGCAGAATGGCGGGCAGAAAGGCTAGCGCGGTGGAGCCCAGCATGCGACGGCGAATAGCGTCTACCTGGCTTTGGATTTCCGACAGCGGAACCGCCAGGCGGAGGGCTCCTTCCGGGACAGGTACGGCGACGTACAGAAAGGGGACACCGAGAGTCGGGCTTTGGCGGCGGGTGGAGCCGGTTTTGCCGGCCAGCGCCATCTGCACTTCAGCCCGATTGGCATGATTTTCCATTTTGTCGGCGGCAGCTTCGGAATCGGCGAGCACGAGTCCGTCTCTGGCGATCAGCGTCAGCCGGCCGCGGGCCGCGGTCGCGTAGCGCTTAAACTGCGTAGGGTCGCTGGGCAAGGCAATGGCCAACATGTTGCCCTTATCAATTAATTCGCGCTCCAGAGTTTCGAGGTAAGTGGACTCGGCGACTTTCGACGCGAAAAAATCGACCGCAACGAGGGCGACAACGAGAAGGCCTAATACCGCCCCGATCAGTTTGAAAAATATTTTGCCGGTCAACGGTGAGACTCTCCCGGCTTTTATTGTAGCTAGAGTGCTCAAGCGACTACACTGCAACAAAATCCGTTACGGGGGAATGAACTTATGGTTTGAGGTCGATGACGGTGTAGGTTGGAACGATCGGAAGCGAAAATTCTGTCGTATCGGCGGTGACCAGAAGGTCTTTCGGCTCCACCGTTCCGGCCGAAGAGTAGAGCCGGAGTGTCGGAAAACGTCCGAGGAGTCGGACTCGGAGGCCTTCGACGTTGCGGTTGCCGTAATTGAGCAGGGTAATGCGGCGGCCGGAAGCGTCACCAGACAGGCTCGCAATGATGACATCAGAGCCGTAGATCCGGAGCAGGCGTTTGTCGTCGCCGAGTTTCTGGCGAATCTGGTAGGCGTAGGCGGAAGGATCGCCGGATTGTGGCTTGACGTTCAGGTCGAGCTTCGAGTCGGGTGCGGAGACGACACGGAAAAGCAGGTTGCGTCGAACGAAGAGATTGAGATTCTCTCCAGCGGCGGGGGATCCGTCGTCGACGAAGCCGATATTGGCTAGCCGCGGAAGGGTCGAGGCGGGGATCGTCGCGAGGAGTTTGGCGGCTTCGGCGAACTTGGGCCAGTCTTTAGCGGCCACCTTCATAATCACGTCAACGCCGTAGGCATGGGCTTCGGCCGCAGCCAGCACGGGATTGGCTGGCTCCGTGTAGGCCGGAGCCTTCAGCCCGCGAACATACCGCC
>JBBRIO010000005.1:0-27705 GCA_038220855.1 Bryobacterales bacterium
GTGCTGGCGGGGCCATGGCCGAACGCGGAGGACATGCAGCGCGGGTGGGCGGCGTATGCCGAGGGGCATCGCGACGATCCGCGGGTTTCACCGCTGTCGGCCGCGGACTTTGAGTTGTTTCCGCCGACGTTTCTGGTGACAGCGGAAATAGACCCTTTGCGGGAGGAAAACCTGGCATTTGCGGCCAAGTTGCGCTTGGCCGGGGTTGCGTTGGAACACCATGAATACGCGGACATGGTGCACGGGTTTGCTTTGATGACGGGCGAGTTTGCCCAAGCCGGGGAGGCGGTTGCGAGTGCTGCCGCGGCCCTACGCGTCGCCTTCGCCGGGCGCTAGGAAGAGGTTCTTTTCGAGGCCGTGCTGCCTTTCGTAGAGGTCGCGATAGCGGCCTTCGATGGCGAGGAGCTCGGGGTGGGTGCCGCGTTCGACGATCTCGCCGGCTTCGACTACCAGGATTTGATCGGCCTTGCGGATCGTCGACAAGCGGTGGGCGATGACGAACGTTGTCCGGCCCTTCATGAGAAAGTTGAGCCCTTCCTGAATCAGGGCTTCGCTTTCGCTGTCGAGCGAACTGGTGGCTTCGTCAAGGATAAGAATGCGCGGGTCGGCCAGAATGGCGCGGGCGATCGAGACGCGCTGGCGTTGGCCGCCAGAGAGTTTTACGCCGCGTTCGCCGACGATGGTTTCGTACTTTTCGGGGAACTTTTCGCAGAATTCGTCGACGCGGGCCATTTTGACGGCGCGCATGACGTCCTCGTCGGAAGCTCCGGGTTTGGAAAATGCGATGTTGTCTCGGACAGTGCCGTCGAACAGGAAGGACTCCTGGAGGACGACGCCGATTTGAGTTCGGAAGCTGGATAAAACGGCGGTGGACAGATCGACGTTGTCGATGGTGACGCGCCCGGAGTTCGGCACATAGAAGGCGGCAATGAGGCCAATGGTGGTTGATTTGCCGGAGCCGGAGGAGCCAACCAGGGCGGTCATGGTGCCGGGCGAAGAGACAAAGCTAACGTGCTGGAGGACGGGTTTGTTTTCTTCGTACTGAAAGGTCACGTCTTCAAAGCGAACTTCGCCCTTAATGGGCCCGAGGGCGACGGTGCGGCGCGGGTCATCCTGCTCGCGGGGTTCGTTCAGAATCTCGCGGGTTCGTTCGAGGCCGGCCATGGCTTCGGTCAACTGGGTGCCGATGTTCACGATTTGAAAAACTGGCGCGATCAGGAAGGCCAGGAATGCGGTGAACGTGACGAAGCCGCCGAGCGTGAGGGTGCCAGCGATGATCTGGCCGGCGCCCATCCACATCACGAGTGCTCCGACGATGCCCATCAGGAGCGTGGCCGAAAGCGCAAGCAGCGAAGCGCCGCTGAGCGACTGCAAAATGTTGTTGAGCAGGCGGTCGGCACCTTTGCGGAAGACCGCTTCTTCGCGCTCTTCGGCGTGGTAGCCCTTAATGACGCGGGCGCCGCCGAGGGATTCGGTGAGCCGGCCGGTGACTTCGCTCTGGATAACGCCGCGTTCCTTGAAGATGGGCCGAAGTTTCTTGAATGCGCTTTGCAGGATTCCGGTGAAAACGAGCACGACGGCGAGCGCGACGATGGTCATCTTCGGGCTAATCGAGAGCAGGATGAACAGCGAAAGCACTGCGGTGAGGAGGCCGCCGATGAGCTCGACGAGGCCGGTGCCGACCAGATTGCGGACGCCTTCGACGTCGTTCATGATTCGGGATACGAGCGCTCCGGATTTATGGGCGTCGAAGTAGCTGATCGGCAGACGTCCGACGTGGGCCTGGACCTTGCCTCGCATTTCGGCGATGAGCCGTTGGGCGGCTTTCGAGAGCAACTGAGTGAGCGAGTACGAGGTGGCCGATTGAATTGCGGTGGCCAGGAAGACGGCCGCGATGAGCGGTTCGAGCATGTCGTACTGCTTT
The DNA here is from genome assembly GCA_038220855.1 of Bryobacterales bacterium. GTDB lineage: Bacteria > Acidobacteriota > Terriglobia > Bryobacterales > Bryobacteraceae. The sequence continues at coordinate 1,925 of JBBRIO010000005.1, forward strand.
TTTCCTAGTATGTCGTCGATCAGATAGCGAGTGGACGCGGGCAGAACAAGCCCAGCTGTGCGGCTGATCACGATGAGAACCAGACCTAGGGCGAGCGCGGCGCGTCGGGGCTTGATGAGGGCCCAGATGTCGGGCCAGAGAACGCGGAAGCGGACCGGGGTTGGCTTCTTCGAAGCGGGTTGCATTAGCGATTTGATCCTCTACCCGAGAGTTTAGCGGACGGGTGCAAGTATTTTCGTCCTTTTCGGGATATTCTAAATGAAGGTACCTAGATGAAAGCTTTTCAGTTTGTTGGACTTAGCACTGCCGCACTTTTTTCCGCATTGCTTTTGAACGGCCAGACGCCGACCCCGAAAAAGGCGGCTCCCGCGCCGGCCAAGCCGGCTGTGGCCGCCGAGAAGCCAGTGCCAGCGGCAGCTCCGAAGCCCGCGGCCGCAGCCGCGGCAAAACCGGCCGCCGCAGCCAAGCCGGTTGTTGCCGCCAAGCCGGTCGCTGCCGCAAGCGACCCGGTGGTGATCCAGATAGGTTCGGCCAAGGTGACCAAGAGCGAGTATGAAGGATTTCTCGCTGGATTGCCGGACCAGATCAAGAGCCAAGCTTCCGGCCCGAACAAACGGCGGGTGGCGGAGCAGTACGCTGAACTCAAAATGATGGCCATGGAAGCGCGGAAGCGCAAGATGGACCAGGATCCGAAGACCAAGGCCCAGATTGCCTTCCAGATGGACCAGATGCTGGCGTCGAGCTTGTTCAAAGAGATTTCCGAGAAAGTGAAGATCGACGAAGCGGACGTGAAAGCCGCGTATGAGAAAACGAAAGGGGAAGCCGAAGAGGTTAAAGCGAAGCACATTCTGATTCGTTTCGAGGGCTCGAAGGTTCCGCTCAAAGAAGGCCAGAAGGACCTGAAGAAAGAAGAGTCATTGGCAAAGGCAAAAGAGTTGAAGGCTAAGATTGACGGCGGCGGAGACTTTGCGGCGCTGGCCAAGACCGAGAGCGACGACGCTGGTTCCGGCGCGGCGGGGGGCGATTTGGGGTTCTTTGCCAAGGGCCAGATGGTTCCTCAGTTTGAACAGGCGGCGTTTTCGCAGCCGATCGGCAAGGTGGGAGAGCCCGTGGAGAGCCCCTTCGGCTACCACTTAATTTTGGTGGAAGAGCGACGGTCAAAGGGGCTCGAAGATGTTCGCAAGAGCATTGAAGAGAAGCTGCGTCCGGAGATCGCGAAGAAACAGGTTGATGCGATCAAGCTGCTGACGCCGATCGTGATTGACGAAACTTACTTCGGTAAATAGTCGGTGTAACCTTGGGCTCCCGGGGTGTAGAAAGTGGACGCGTCGGGAGTGGCCAAGGGCGCGTCGGAGGCGAAGCGGGCGGGGAGATCGGGGTTGGCGATGAAGGCGGTGCCGAAGACGGCGGCGTCGGCTTGGCCGGAGGCGAGCAAGGCGGTGGCAGATTCTTTGGTGAGTCCGGCGCCAGCGAGATAGGGGCCGGTAAAGAGGGGTCGGAGCATGACGTGGAAGTCTGGGGTGGGAACCGTCTGGGCGACGTGGAGATACGCTAGCCCGAGGCCGCTAATGGCGTTTACGAGCGTCGAATAGGTTTCGACGGGGTTATCGTCGGCCATGTCGTTGAAGGGCATGGCGGGGCTGATTTTGATGCCCACCTTGTCGGCACCCGCGACGGAGACCATGGCGGTGAGTGCCTCGACAACGAAGCGGCAGCGCTTGACGACGGAGCCGCCATACTCGTCCGAGCGCTGGTTTGTGCCCGAGGAGAGGAACTGCATAGGCAGGTAACCGGAGGCGGCATGGAGCTCGACGCCATCGAAGCCGGCGGCAAGGGCGTTGACGGTGGCTTGGCGGAACTCCTCAATGATGCCGGGGATCTCGTCGCTTTCGAGTGCGCGGGGGGTCTCGAGGGGGAGCATGCCGACACCGTCGATCCAGGTCTTGACGTTCGGGAGAATGGCGGAAGGGGCAATGGCTGGGGCGCCATCGGGGAGCAGTTGGGGATGGGCGATGCGACCGCAGTGCATGATTTGGAGGAAGATGTGGCCGCCGGCGGCGTGGACTGCCTCAGTGACTAGTTTCCAGCCAGCGATCTGCTCGGGCGAATAGATGCCTGGGATGCGAACGTAGCCTTTACCCATGGCGGAAGGGATGGTGCCTTCCGTGATGAGGAGCCCGGCGGAGGCGCGCTGAGTGTAGTAGGTGGCGGTGAGTTCGCCGATAACGCCATCGGTGTTAGCGCGACTGCGGGTCATGGGCGCCATGACGATGCGATTGGGGAGCGCGAGGTTCCCGAGAGCGAGCGGATCAAAAATAGTCGGCATAAGGATTCAGGCCTTAGGATGCGACCGCAAGGCCGAAGGATGCAGCTACCGTTCTTTGAGGGCGGGCGGGAGGCTGGCGGTGAACTCGAAGAGTTGATTGCCGCACAGGACACGGAGCAGGCCGGCGGGGAGATGTTTGCCGGCGGTATTGAAGAAGAGGGCACCGTCGGTGGTTTCACCGGCCACGAGCTTGATTTGGACGAAGGCGATGGCGGAAGCGGCGGCGGCGGCCTTTAGCTTGGCGGATTCGACTTCGGCGAGGGCGGCGCGGCGGCGGGATTCGTAGCCGGTGGAGGAACGGAGCTGGGAGAGGCCATAGAGGCTGGTTTCGTAAGCCCCGACGAGGCCGACGACGTCGTCGCGGCGAGCCTTCGTGAGCAGTTCCTTGACGACAAAGCGGGGAGCGACGGGAGTGATGGCGGGACCGGTTTCGGGGGTCCAAGTGAAGTCTTCCGGCCGAATGACGATGGGCTGTTTGGTGCCGTTGGAGACGGCGACCTGGATGGTGGAATAGTCACGAACGGTGGCGGGCAGATGGGCGTACATGATGGTGACGCCATTCTTGGTAAGGGTCTGGTAACGCAGGCCGCCCGATTCGAACTCGATCACCTGCGCGGATAGGCACCGTGCGGCGAGTACTAGGAACGAGATGGCGGCAAAGCGCATTACTCTTAGTATGCGCTCTGGCGGCGGCGTAGGTTACCGGAAAGACGCAGTTGGTGGCGTCTTACCGCGGCCCGTTGTGCTTCCGAGAGAGCGCGCCAGTCGATTCCGGTTTCGGCGGCGAAGAGGGCAAAGCCGAGATTTCGATGGTTGGTGCGGGGAAAATGGAGCACAAGGGTCTATGATTCCGATGGCGCGGAGCTCAGCCGTCGAGACAGGGCTTAGATTCAGCGCCCGTTCGATCGGGGTCATGCTTCGAGCGGCGGAAGGTCGAAATAGAGCTCCGGTTGGGCGAGGACTTCGCTTGGCCCGTTGTGCTTCCGAGAGAGCGCGGCAATCAATTCCGGCTTCGGCAGCGAAGATGGCATAGCCGAGATTGCGATGGTCGGTGCTGGGAAAATGGAGCAGCGAGGTGTCCCATACGGTGGCCCAGATTCAGCGCCCGTTCGATCGGGGTCAGGCTTCGAGCGGCGGCAGCTCGAAATAGAGCTCCGGTTGGGCGAGGACTTCGCCTTGCTCGATGTCGGATTGGATGAGTCGGAGGACGGCTTTGATCCCATCGAGAAAAACGTAGGGTTCCCCGGGAAGGGCGGACGTGAACAGGAGGGGGTCACCGGGCATCCAGATTTCACCGTCGAAATCGACGAAGGGGCGTCTGCATTTCAGCAAACCGCGCTGGGCGTAATCACTCAGGCCGGGCATCGAAGGGGAGCTCGAAATAACGTTCGGGATAAAGCAAGACGGCGGCGTGAGCCGGGTTTTGTTCGTCAAGGTGGAGGACGGGGCCGGAGTGGCCTTGGAACAGGTGAATCATCTGGCTTTGGTCGCGTTCGTAAACGGCCCAAAGGATCTGGTCGCCGGCGCGATACGTACGGCCATCGAGGTCGACGAACTCCGTGGTGACGGGTAGCGCGGGGCCGTTGGTGTACCAGGCGAGGCGGGGGAGGGGAAGGGTGAAGTAGCGTTCTGGATAGGAGACGACATCACGGTCGGTCGGGACCTCCCCGGAGAGTCGCAGAACCGTCTGGCCATTGGAAGAGAAGGTATAACCGGCCTCATAGGGCACGTAGTTATAGAAGTCAAACTCAATGGATTGGCCGGGGCTCAGGCATTGGCCGTCGTAGTCGTGAAACTCACGAACCACACATAAGGGGCCGCAGCCTTCATAGTCAATTAACTGGCTCAACGGAGCTTCTCCAATTCTTTTCGCAAAAGAGGGTTCTCCGGATAGTCTCGCACGAGTCCGGCCAGCCAGTCTTTGGCCTCCGGTTTCTTTTTGTCCCGCAGGGCGGCGACGGCGAGCAGGATTCGGGCGAACGGGCCGAGGTAGCGGCCGTTTTTGGCGGCAAATTTAAGGTGCTCGATGGCGACTTGTTTCGACCCCTTGGTGTCTTCAAACTTGACGAACCACTTGACGAAAAAGGGGAGGCTGTCGAGCAGGTATTCGCTGAGGCCGGTCGTGAGGTAGGCGTCGCCGTAGTTTTTGTCGATGGCGATGAGGCGTTTGGCATAGCCATGGGAAAGCTTGGCGTAGGAGAGCGAGCCCAGTTGGCGCTTCTCGACGAAGGCGGCGTAGTCGGTGGTGAGGCCCCAGGAGAGCGAGAGCGAGAAGAGGGCGGCGGTGTCGTTGGGATTCTTCAGGAGTGCGACGTCAGCGCGCTCGCGGGCCTGCTGGGCGGCCCAGTAGAAAGCGGCTCGGGTCTGGGGATCGGCCTTAAGTTTCTTCTTTCCAGCGATGCGGTCGTCGTCGAGGAAGAAATCGGTTCGGAGGATGCTGAGGCGGTCCAGTTCCTGGAAGACCAAGGCGGCGGCGCGGGCGGTATAGCCGAGAGGGTCTTGCGGTTGCTGACCGATGTGTTGATCGATGAGGCTATGGGCGCTCTTGAAGTCGAAGTTGTACATGCGCTGGTAGGCGCGATCGAGCAGCGGCGGGTCGGCGGCGCTGGCGAGGAAGGGCAGGGACAAGAAGAAGAAAAAAAGATAACGCATTAGACAGCAAAGAGGCGATCGAAGATTTCGCGGGTGCGGCTACGGATTTGTTCCACTTTATCGGGCAGTGGTTGATCATGCAAATGGACCGGAGTCCAGCGGCTGATGACGTCGGTGAGCATGTCGAGATGAAGTTGCGATTTGGGCAGGTTAGGTTCGGCGTGGCCGAAGATGACGCGGAGGCCGTGGTCGAGGGCGCGGTAGAACGTGGCGGCATCGCGTAGGAAAGTCGCGTCGCTCGGATCGAGATGCCCCATCTGTTCGATGACCTCAATGCGGCGGGGGGTAGAAAGTTGTTTAAAGAAGAAGCCCGCGCTTTTGAGGCGGAGGTACATCAGGATGAAGTCGATATCGTAGTAGCCACCGGAGCCGGCTTTCAGCGGCTGGGCGCTGCCGAGTTCCCGTTCCAGGCGCAGGCGAATGCGGCGGAGTTCGGTGCGCGAGCGACCGGATTGGCCATAACGCCGCCAGTCGATCCGCTGGAGTTCGTGCAGGAAGATCGTAGCGGCTTCAAGATCGCCCGCGATGGCGTGGGATTTCATATAGGCCATGCCTTCCCACGCTTCGGCACGACGCTCGAAATACTCGTAGAAGGCGGATTCGGTTTGGACGAGGGCACCGGCTCGACCGTTGGGGCGAAGGCGGGAATCGACCGCGAACATCATGCCTTCGCCGGTGTAGGCGCTGAGGATTTCGATGAGCCGTTCGGCCACACGGGACCATTGGGGGAGTTCTTCTTCGGCGGCGTTGGGGAGCGCGAAGACGAGGTCGGCGTCGGAGCCGAGATCGAACTCGCGCATGCCGAGACGGCCGAGCGCGATGACGGTAAGGAGGGGCGGCAGGTCCGGTCCGGCGGCGATGCGGTAGGCCGCGGCGATGATCCATTCCCCGAGTTGGGAGGCCCGGTCGAGCGTCGTGAAGACGGGCTGGCAGAGGCAGATGGATTCGGCCTGGAGACGGAACATCTCGCGGCGGAAGTAGCGCCGGAGTTCGGCGGGGTCGGCGTCGGGGGGCGGCGGATTGAGCGGGGCGTTGAAGAGGGCGAACTCGGCGAGCAGGTCGGGGGTGCGGACGAGTTGCTCGGACAGGAACGGGCTGGTTTCGAAGATGTCGAGGACGTGGGCGGCCAAGGCCGGGTCGCGGTCGAGCAGGGCGAGCCAGTCGGGAGCGTCCAGCATTTTTTCGAGGAAATGTTCGAAGGCGAGGGCGGAGCGATGGAGCGGCCGGGCAGCCAGGACGGCGGCCAACCGCGGGGCTTTCTGGTCCAGAAAGCGGACCAGATTCGAAGGCGCAAGGCTGGGCTCCGGTTTGGAGGTACTGGGGCGCTGGGCGTGGATGACCCGTTCGTAGATCTCGTGAACCTCGTCGAGGTGGACGTGGAGATTTTGGAGGAGGCCTTCGGCCGAGACGACGCCACCGACTTCGGCGGGAGGCATACGGCGGGCGGTGTCGACGGGCTGCGGAGGAAGGGAGTGCGTTTGGCGATCGTCGTCGAATTGCAGCCGATGTTCGAGATGGCGAAGGAACTGGTAGGCGCTGGTGAGGCGGCTGTATTCAATGGCCGAGAGAAGCTCCTTGTCACGGAGTCGGGAGAGGGCGAGCATGGTTCCCCCGTGGCGGACCCAGGGTTCGCGTCCGCCATGGAGGCGCTGGAGGCACTGGACGAGAAATTCGATATCCCGGATGCCGCCCGGAGAGAGCTTGACGTCGATGTCGGCCGAGTTGAACTTGCGCGAGGCGAGTTGTTCGTGGATGCGGAGGCGGGTTTGGGAGACGGCTTCGATGGCCGTGAAATCGAGGGAGGTGGAGTAGATGAGGGGTTCGACGAAGTCCAGCAGGGCTCGACCGGCGAAGGGTTCGCCAGCGGCGACGCGGGCCTTGATGAGCATCTGCAATTCCCAGTCCCGGCCGCGGGATTGATAGTACGCCTTGGCGGCGTCGAGCGACATGACGACTTCGCCGTGCTTGCCTTCCGGACGCAGCCGGAGATCGACTCGGTAACAGATGCCTTCGGGAGTATAGCGGCAAAGCAGATCGGTGATTTGATTGGCCACCTTCTTGAAGAACTCTTTGTAGGTGATCGTCTCGGGGCCCGGGGTCTCGCCGTTGGCGGCGTAGAGAAAAATCAGATCGATATCGGAGCTGTAGTTTAATTCCTGGCCGCCGAGTTTTCCGACGGCGAGGATGGAGAAGCCGCTGGAGGGCAGGCCGTGGCGGTGGGCGTAATGAGCGGCAACGCGGCGGTAGGTGAGATCGACAATCGCGTCGGCAAGGCTGGAAAGTTCCGCCGTGGTTTCCGAGAGATCGGCGAAGCAGCGGACATCGCGGAGCAGAATCCGCAGCATCTCCCGGCGCCGGAAGTAAGCTAATTCGACCGCTGCCGGGACGCCCGGCGGAAGAAACTCGGCGAGGCGATCGGCGAACTGATCCGTCGAGTACGACTGATGCAGGGCGTGGCCGGCGCATAGGTCTTCGAGCCACTCCGGGTGCTGGAGAACCTCTTCGGAAAGAAACCGGGAGTGGGCGAAAAGAGCGAGCGCCGATTGGTACGCCGAGGGGCTGCGCTGAATGCGGGCGAAGGCGTCAGCGTCGCGGTGCTGTAGGCGCTCGAGGTAATCGTTGGCGATCAACATGGATCCGAGAGTAGAGTGACCAGGTCGCCGGGCCGGATGACTCCGGTCCGGATGATTTTGACGTAGAAGCCGGCGAGGCCCCAACGGGGGGAGATGGGTCGACCTGCCTTGACGTCGGGGTCGTAGACGGCTTTGCCGAGGGTGAGGCCGTAGGGATGGAGCGTGCGGCAGGGCTCCCGCATTTTGGTCAGTTCGATTTCTACTTCTCCGAGCCTGTATCGTTGGCCGAGGCGGAGCGTGCGGCGGTCGAGGCCGGTTGTCGTGACGTTTTCGCCCAGCGCGCCAGGGTAGACGGGGAACCCGGCGGCCTTCAGTTCCTCCAGGCCCTCGGCGGTGATCAGCAGCAGCGCCTGGTTCGGCCCGCCATGATACTTGCGGTTTTTCTGCACGTCGCCGGCAATGCCGAGCGGCGTCACGTGGGCTTCGAGAATCGGAACCTTCGGGACGCCGCCCCGGGAGACGGCGAGTTGGAGGACAGTGGGCACCAAATACTAGTTTAGATGTCGTAGTAGAGCGCGAATTCGTAGGGGTGGGGCCGAAGGCGAACCGCGTCGGCTTCGTGATGCCGCTTATACGAAATATACGTCTCGATCAACTCTTCGGTAAACACATCCCCCTTCAGCAGAAAGTTGTGATCGTCCTCCAAACAGTTCAGTGCTTCTTCGAGCGAAGCGGGCATGGAGGCGACCGACTTCATCTCTTCAGGAGACAGGTCGTAGATGTCTTTGTCGAGCGGTTCGCCCGGGGAAATTTTGTGGAGGATGCCATCGAGACCGGCCATCATCATGGCAGCAAAACCGAGGTACGGGTTGCAGGCGGGATCCGGGGGACGGAATTCAACGCGCTTCGATTTTGGGCTGGCCGAATACATGGGGATGCGGCAGGCGGCGGAGCGATTGCGGCGGCTGTAAGCGAGATTGACTGGGGCTTCGTAGCCGGGGACGAGACGCTTGTAAGAGTTCGTCGTCGGGGCGATGATGGCGGAAAGGGCGCGGGCGTGTTTGAGCAGACCGCCGGTGTACCAAAGGGCCATTTGGCTGAGGCCGGCGTAGCCGTCACCGGCAAAGAGCGGTTTGCCATCCTTCCACAATGACTGGTGGCAGTGCATGCCGGAGCCGGCATCGCCATAGATCGGCTTGGGCATGAAAGTAACGGTTTTGCCGTACTGGTGGGCGACGTTTCGGACCACGTACTTGTACGTCATCATGTTGTCGGCGGACTTGACGAGGGTGTCGTAACGCTGGTCAATTTCGCACTGGCCGCCGGAGGCGACTTCATGATGGTGGCATTCGATAACGAGGCCGCAGGACTCCATGACCTCGACCATTTCGGCGCGCAGGTCCTGATAATGGTCGGTGGGGGGGACGGGGAAGTAGCCCTCTTTATAGCGGGGGCGGTAGCCGTGGTTGTTGTTTTCGCGGCCGGTGTTCCAGCGGCCCTCTTCGGCGTCGATGTAGTAGTAGCCGGAGTTGGGGGTGCAGTCGAAGCGAATATTATCGAAGACGAAGAATTCGGCTTCGGCGCCTACGAAGCAGGTATCGGCGAGGCCGGTCGAACGGAGGTAAGCTTCGGCCTTTTGGGCGATATGGCGGGGGTCGCGTTCGTAGGACTGACGGGTGATAGGATCCTTTACCATACCGGTCATGACGAGGGTGGGGGTCTCGTAGAAGGGGTCCATCATGGCGGTGGAGGGATCGGGGATGAGAATCATGTCCGATTCGTTGATGGCGGCCCAGCCGCGGATGGAGGAGCCGTCGATGCCGAAGCCGTCTTCGAAAGCGTCCTCCGTGAGCATGGCGATGGGGTAGGAGATGTGATGCTGCAGGCCGGGAATATCGGTGAAGCGCATGTCGAGCTGCTTGGCACCACTTTCCTGGGCGAACGCGAGAACGTCTTTGGGACTCATGAGGCTCCGGGTGAGAGAATTGGAGGATGGAATTAGCGCCGCGGCGACAGTACACGGTGAGCGAACTGACGGGTGAGATCGCGGAGATCCTGTCCACCCACTTTACAAACATTTGGGTGAGTGGGGAAGTTTCGGGATTGAAGGTAGCCACGAGCGGTCACGCTTACTTCACCTTGAAAGACGGCGGGGCGCAGATTAAGTGCGCTTGTTGGAAGGGAAGTTATCGGCTTTTGCGATTCAAACCGAACGATGGTTTAGCGGTTTTAGCGCGGGGCCGGGTGGAAGTTTATGAGCCCCGAGGCGAGTATCAACTGATCGTCGAGACGATTGAGCCGATGGGGCAGGGGGCGTTACAACTGGCGTTTGAGCAGTTAAAGAAACGCCTGGAAGCCGAGGGTTTGTTTGCGACGGGGCGGAAACGGGCGCTGCCGAAACTGCCGCGGCGGATCGGGATTGTGACGTCGGCGACCGGGGCGGTGATTCGGGATTTCCTGACGGTGATTGAGCGGCGGTGTCCGGGGTTGCACGTGCAGCTGTGGCCGGCGCAGGTGCAGGGCGCGGGGTCGGCGGAGCAGGTGGTGGAGGGTTTGCGTTATTTTTCGGCCAGCGGATGGGCGGAGGTGGTGGTGGTGGCGCGGGGCGGGGGATCGCTGGAGGACCTGTGGACGTTCAACGAAGAATCCGTGGCGCGGGCGATCTTCGAGTGCTCGGTGCCGGTAATTTCCGCTATCGGGCACGAGACCGATTTTACAATTGCGGACTTCGTGGCGGACTTGCGGGCGCCTACGCCTTCCGCAGCGGCCGAGATTTTAACGGCGACCCGGGAAGCAATGATGGACCAGATCGACAACGCGCAATGGAAGATGACGCAGGCACTGCGGTATCTGATTTCGCTGGCGGCCCGGCGGTGGAGCGCGGTGGGCGTGGAGGGTGTGCAGGCCTCGATTGCGCGAAAGATCAATCGGGCGCAGCAGCGGGTGGACGATGCGGATTTTTCGTTGCGGGGCCTCGGCCGGGGATTGGTGGGGGAGGCGCGGGAGGACTGGACGGAGTTGGACGTTCGACTGCGGCGGTTGGATTTACGGTTGCGGATGGCAGCGGTGCGGGGACGGTTGGACCGAGCGGAGCGGCGCGGGGCGGAACTGATGGAGCGGCGGTTCACGGGGGCGGAACGGCGGCTGGAGGTGGGTCGGGCGACGCTGGAACAGTTGAGTCCGCTGAAGATCTTAGAGCGGGGATACGCGGTGGTGACGCGTTACAACGGGCAGGTGGTGCGGGAAGCGGCCGACGCGATGCCGGGAGAGGGTTTGAATGTGCGATTGGGCAAAGGGGAGTTGGCGGTGAAAGTGATGGGATAGGAAGTGGGATCGCTTTACCGTTTGGCGAAGTAGCGCGAGGCACCATAGGCGGCTAAGGCCCCGGCGACCAGGAAGAAGGTCCGCGGTTCTGGGACGGAAGTATCTGGGGGCGGTGGTGGATCCAGCACCGGAGGCGGACTTGAAAGGGGCGGCGTGCCGGTGCCAGGTGGGAGCGTCGGAGGTGTCCCGGGAGGCTGATCGGGTGGCGTCAGCGGAGGCGAGTTCGGGGGGAAGGCGGTCGGCGGAACGAAGGTGGGCGGCGGCGCTGTCGGAGGTGGGACGGTATTAGGCGGGGGCTGACCTCCCGGAGGCAGGACCGGGGTTGGTGGAACGATTCCGTAAGGTGTGTTCGGAACGTAGGGCTGTGGAGCTCCATAAGGGCCGGTTGGAGGCAACACCGGGATCAGCGCGGGAGGGACGTAGGCGATCAAAGACTGGGGCACGGAACCGGGCGCCCAGGGCCCTCCTGGGGTCAGCGGCGGGTTGCCGCCCGATGACGGGTACGAGGGGGAGGAGGTGGTGCCGCCCCCAGAAACGCCTCCGCCTCCGCCACTGCCAGCGCCGGTAGAGGAAACGATAACTGCGTTCGAGGAACCGATGCTGGCTTGGGGCACGATTAGTCCGTACGACGAGCCCGGAGAGATGAGCAGCGATCCTGCGCTGGAAACCTCGGGATAGCGGGTCAGGATGAGTTCGCCATCCACTGGGCTCGCCTCGGGTACGGGAGGGATGCCGGCCAGAAGTCGAGCTTCTTGATATGAGTCGAGGACGGCCTCTTCCGGTTCGTTACCCGGGGCGGCGACTGGCTCCATCGGGCTGGCGGAAACGCGATTGCCACAGCGTCCGCGCAGCATGGTCGACCCGTCGGTCAGAACTATCTCGCCCTTCTTGAGCGTCATCATTCGCTTTGTCCAAAAAATTTTGCCGCGAACCCGATAGGAGACGAAGCCTTGGCGGTCCGCTTGCAGCTTCTCGGCCCGGAATTGGGCCGGAACCAGTCCGGCATAATGCTCGCTAACGACCTTGTCTTCTTTAACCGCCGTGGCCATCTCTTCCGGCCCGGAAAGACCCCCGGAAACGACTGAGTAGGGGTGAACTGGTCGACTCGGCGACGCGGCTGGCCCACGGGCGCTCATCGCCGACTTTACGGGAACCTGGTCATCTGTCCTGCTCGCGGTCCCGCTCTCGGCCGCTTTCCGTTGACAGGCAGCGGTCAGCAAGGTGAGAAGGAGAGCGAGAATAAAGAGGCGCGCGCGCATGATGAAATACGAAACCCTAGGGTGCTTGTCGGCTGGGAGGAGCGAAGTGTGAATCAGATCTGGAATCATCGTTGGGCTAAAGGGGCGCTGTTTGTGCTCTGTCTGGTGCCCCTGCTCGGGCTAGCCTGGCGTTGGGAACATAACCAACTGGGGATCAACCGGATCGAAACGGTGGCTCGGTTCACAGGCGATTGGACGCTTCGGTTCCTGGTCGGAGTCCTCTGCATCACGCCGCTGCGACGACTGCCCGGCCAAAGCGGCCTCATTCGTTTTCGCCGAATGATTGGACTATTTGCGTTTTTTTACGGTTGCCTGCACGCCTTGCATTACTACGCGATCGATGTGCAGTGGAACCAAGAGATCATCTGGGAGGATGTTACAACGCGCCGTTTTTTTATTGCAGGGCTAATTGGTTTAGGACTTATGGTACCCCTCGCGGCTACGTCATCCCGGGCGGCCATCAAACAACTGGGTGGCCGGAGATGGCGGCAGGTGCATAGGTTGGTCTATCTTTCGGCAATTGCAGGAGTAGTGCACTTTTTCTGGCAAGGAAAGGCCGCGTTATGGGCGCCGATATACTGGGGAATCGGGGTGGGAGTACTCCTTACGTACCGGGTAGGGTACTGGGGATTGGACGCGTGGCGACGGGGAAAAAAACTTTCCTCGGCTTCCCTTGCACCGCCTCGCTAAGCTAGTAGGTTGCCGCCTACTGTATCGATCAATCGCCGCGCCGCCGAACGCCTAGCCGCTGGACACGTGTGGGTCTATTCGAGCGACGTTTCCAACCGAGGCCACGCGCAAGCGGGTGACGTCGTAAATGTACTCGATCCACGAGGCCGTTCCTGCGGTCTGGCCCATTATTCGAGCAGCTCACAGATCACCTTGCGCCTGCTCGGGAAAGAATTCTCCGTTCCGGACCGGTTGGCGGCGGCGCAGCGGTTCCGGGATCGGGTGGTGGACGGAACGAACGCTTATCGGTTGATTTCGAGCGAGGCCGACCAGATGCCGGCTCTGATCATTGACCGGTACGCCGATGTGTTCGTCATCCAGAGTTTGAATCAAGGTATGGATCGGATCCAGCCCGAAGTGGTCGCGGCCTTGATCGAACGGTACGCGCCGCGGGCGATTGTCGAGCGGAACGATGCTTCGGTTCGCTTGAAAGAAGATTTGCCGCTGCGGAGCGGGGTGATCTACGGCGAGTTGACCGGGCCGGTGGAAGTTACGATGAACGGCTTGACGATGGAAGCGAATCTGCTGGGTGGGCAGAAGACGGGCGTTTATCTCGACCAGCGTGAGAATTATTTGGCCGCAGCCCGGTGGGGCCATGGGAATGCGCTCGACTGCTTCACTTCTTCCGGTGGTTTCGCCCTGCATCTGGCTCGGACTTGTGAGCAAGTAGAAGGGGTCGACAGCGGGGCCGGGGTGCTGGCTACGGCCGAAGCAAACCGGCAGCGCAATGGCTGCAATAACGTCCGGTTTCGAGAGGCGGACGTTTTCGATCTGCTGGCCGGATACCGAACCGGGGGGCGGCAGTTCGACACGATCATCCTCGACCCGCCGGCGTTCGCCAAGTCCAAGGCGCAGATCGACGGCGCCGTGCGCGGTTACAAAGAACTGAACCTGCGCGGCCTGCAATTGCTGGCGCCGGGCGGCACTCTGGTGACGTGTTCCTGCTCCCATCACGTGAGCGAAGCGATGTTGCTTGAGGCTGTCGCCGAAGCCGCTCGGGACGCTCGTCGATCGTTGCGCGTGCTGGAGCGGCGGGTGCAGGCGCAGGACCATCCGGTGCTGTTGACCGTGCCGGAGACGCTCTATTTGAAGTGTCTGTTTTTCGAACTGCTCTAGCCGGATTTTAACTATCCCTTTGCGCTCGGTCGCGCAAGCTGGTATCGTGCTCGGGCGGCCCATTCGAAGGGCCGCCTATTCGATCGGAGGGAATATCTGAATGCTGCTGCGTTCCAAGTTACGGCTATTCGTCTCGTTCGCCTTCTTTTCATTGCTGGCCTGCGCCCAGCAACCCGCGCATCGCGGAGGCGGAGAGGCCAATCTCGTCCTACCTGATTTTAACCAGGCGACGTTTCTGGGCGGAATCTCAGGATTCAACCTTTTACTCGGCGGCATGTTCGTCGCGGCACTCGGCCTGTTGTTCGGGCTGATCATCTACCGCGAACTACAGAACATGCCGGTGCATCAATCGATGCGCGACATCTCCGAGCTTATTTACGAGACCTGCCAGACGTACCTCGTCACGCAGGGGCGATTTCTCATGATTCTCGAGCTGTTTATCGGCTCGATCATCGTCTTCTATTTTGGTTATCTTCAGAATTTTGAGTTCCTAAAGGTCGCGGTGATTTTGCTGTTCAGTATGATTGGCATTGCGGGTAGTTATGGTGTCGCCTGGTTCGGGATTCGCGTGAACACTTTCGCGAATTCGCGCTGTGCCTTCGCGGCATTGCGCGGTAAACCGTTCCCCTGCTACGCCATCCCGCTGAAGGCCGGGATGAGCATTGGCATGCTGCTGATCTCGGTGGAATTGATATTGATGCTGTTCATTCTTCTGTTCGTCCCGCGGGACTACGCCGGGGCCTGCTTCATCGGTTTCGCCATCGGCGAATCACTGGGAGCGGCGGCGCTTCGCGTGGCGGGTGGCATCTTCACGAAGATCGCCGACATTGGCGCTGACTTGATGAAGATCGTTTTTAAAATCAAAGAAGACGACGCGCGGACCCCGGGCGTCATCGCCGATTGCGTGGGCGACAACGCGGGCGATTCCGTTGGTCCTTCCGCGGACGGCTTTGAAACGTACGGCGTCACCGGCGTCGCGCTGATCAGTTTCATTCTGCTGGCGGTGACGAAGGAAGAGGTTCGGCTGCAATTACTCGTCTGGATTTTCGTCATGCGCGTCGTGATGGTCATAGCCAGCGCGCTCAGCTACTTCATCAATGAAGCGTGGGCGAAATCGAAGTATGAGAACGTCGACAAGATGAACTTCGAAACGCCCTTGACGACGCTGGTCTGGCTCACTTCGTTGATCTCGGTGGGGCTGACGTATCTTGTTTCCAGCCTACTGATTCCGACCCTCGACGGCGATATGTCGCTGTGGTGGAAGCTGTCGAGCGTGATCACCTGCGGCACTCTGGCCGGGGCGATAATTCCTGAGTTGGTGAAGGTGTTTACCTCAACCGATTCCGCGCACGTGCGGGAGGTCGTGACCAGTTCCCGGGAGGGCGGCGCATCGCTGAACATCCTGTCCGGCTTGGTCGCGGGAAACTTCAGTGCGTTCTGGTTGGGCATGACCATGCTACTGCTCATGGGTGCTTCTTACTACATCAGCATGATGGGTCTGGCGTCGTTGATGATGGCGCCGGCCGTTTTCGCCTTCGGCTTGGTGGCATTCGGGTTTCTGGGTATGGGCCCGGTGACGATCGCAGTCGATAGCTATGGGCCTGTAACGGACAATGCGCAGAGCGTTTACGAACTCTCGCAGATCGAAGAGATCAAGGGCATCGAAAAAGACGTGGAAGCCACCTTCCGGTTTCGGCCGCAGTTTGAAAAGGCCAAACACTTCCTCGAAGAGAACGACGGCGCGGGCAATACCTTCAAGGCAACCGCCAAACCGGTGCTGATCGGGACTGCTGTGGTCGGCGCGACGACGATGATTTTTTCGATCATCGTTTCGCTGACCAATGGCCTGCAGCCGGATAAGTTGATCTTCCTTTCCATTCTCCATCCGCCCTTTCTGTTGGGCTTGATGACGGGAGGCGCGGTGATTTACTGGTTCACCGGCGCTTCGATGCAGGCTGTAACGACCGGCGCGTACCGGGCGGTCGAGTTCATCAAAGCGAACATGAAGCTTGACGGCACGAACAAGGCGTCGACGGAAGATTCGAAGAAGGTGGTTGAAATATGCACAAAGTATGCGCAGAAGGGTATGTTCAACATCTTTCTGGTCGTGTTCTTCCTGACGCTTGCCTTCGCTTTCTATGAATCGTATTTCTTCATCGGCTACTTGGTTTCGATCGCGCTGTTCGGGTTATACCAGGCGATCTTTATGGCCAACGCCGGTGGCGCGTGGGATAACGCCAAGAAGATCGTCGAAGTGGAACTGAAGGCCAAAGGAACCCCATTGCATGATGCGACGGTGGTCGGCGATACCGTCGGCGATCCGTTCAAAGATACGAGTTCGGTTGCGATGAATCCCATCATCAAGTTCACAACCCTGTTCGGGCTCCTGGCGGTGGAACTGGCCGAAAGCTTCAAGGCGCAGGGTTCCGAGATCACTTGGATGCTGACGCTTGGATTCCTTTTGGCCGGCCTGTACTTTGTGTGGCGCAGCTTTTATGGCATGCGGATTCAGAGCGGGAACTAGCAGCGCACAGGCTGCGCAGGCGCGGTGCCAAAAGGCGAGTAACTCGCCCACCACCCCGCGCCTGCGCTTGTCCGTTGTGCGCGATCTATTTAGAAACCGGCCATCCGGCCGTACAACCCGGTGACTAACAACGGGAAGTAGTGCCGGTAGAGCGTGTATCGGAGGTAGAAAACGTTGGGGAAGCCGGTGCCAGTGGCGAGCGATTCGCTCCAGGCACCGTCTTCCTCTTGCGTATCGACGAGGTAGCGCAGGCCCCGTTCGGCTGCTGCGGAATCATGCCGTCCGGCAGAGAGCAGGCTAAGCAGCGCCCAGGCCGTTTGCGAGGGCGTCGAAGGTGCTGAAACGAAGCGATTGGCTTCGTAACTAGCGCAGCTTTCACCCCACCCGCCGTCGGAGTTTTGCGTCGATTGGACGAAGTCGGCCGCCTTCCGGAAGACGTTGAGATCGGGCGAGTCAGCCGCCCGCAGACCCCGCAGGGCGAGGAAGGTGCCGTAGAGGTAGTTCACGCCCCAGCGGCCGTACCAACTGCCGTTTTGCTCTTGGGTCTTGAGTAGAAAATTCACGGCGTTATGAACGATCGGGTCGGAGTGCGGCAGACCGCGCCGGCAGAGCGCTTCCAGTACGCGGCCGGTGATGTCGGGGCACGTGGGGTCGAGCATCGCATTGTGGTCAGAGAAAGGAATGCTGTTCAAGACGCCCCAATCGTTGTCCGCATCGAAGGCCGCAAAGCCGCCGTCCTGGGACTGCATTCCCTTGAGCCATGCCATCGCGCGAGCTTCTACCGCCGTCTGCTGCTCCGGTCGCGAAGCATGGCAGTGTTCGAGGGCCAGAAGTACCATGGCGGTGTCGTCGATATCGGGGTAATGTTCGTTGGAGTACTCAAAAGCCCACCCGCCCGGGTGGAGATGGGGCCGCTTCACCGACCAATCCCCTCGCCTGCGCACTTCGCGGGCCATCAACCAATCGGCGGTCTGCCGCTGCGCAGACGGATCGAGGTAGTTCGTCTCTCCGAGGGCGAAGGCCGCGTACGCGGTATCCCACACGGGCGAGAAGCACGGCTGAAAAAAGAGTGCGTTCTCGGTCTCGGTGAACAACTGGTCGAACTTCGCGATGGCTTCGACGAGGTCCGGATGATCCCGCGGATAGTCGAGGGCTTCGAGCGCCATGATCGAATACATCATGGACGGATAGATGGCACCCAGGCCATCGGCGTTGCGGCAGCGCTCGAGCATCCAGCGCTCCGCCAAGCGGATCGCGGCGATGCGGGAATCCCGATGGCCACGCCGCTCCCAGAGTTTAAGCAGGCGGTCGACCTGGTGAAAAATCGGCGAGATGATGCGGTCTCGCTTCGGCAGGCTCAGGTTATTGCCGGAGTGGAGAAGTTCGTTCAGGTCGATTCCGGCTGGCGCGGGGCGAATGCCGCCGACGGCTTGAACAATTGACAGCGGGACGACAATAGCGCGGGTCCAGGACGCCATTTCGTACAGTACGCCGCCCGGGAAAAGACTACCGCCAGGCAGCAGCATCAGCTCCGGCGGAATCGTCGGGACGTATTTACGTGGGTATAAGCCGAAGAATGAAAGATTGATCTTGGTGTAGCTGTTGCAAGCCTGGAGGCCGCCGAGATCGAGCACCCGGTTGCGGGCCCGGCGGAGGGGTTCGAAATCGGGCGAGTATCCGCAAAGGCGCAGGGCGGTGTAGGCTTTCACCGTTGCGTTAACGTCCGCCGGGCCATCGGGGAAAATGTGCCAACCCCCGTCGGCCATCTGTTGGGAAAGGATACGGCGGCAAACCTTTTCGAGCCGGGGGCGGGACGGCGGGTTCCAAATGCCGTCGATGGGAGGGTGCAGCCACAACTGGAGCAGAATGTAGTCTGCTTCCAGGGAGACATCGGCTAGCAGTTCCCCGCACCAATGACCGTCCGGTTTTTGCAGCGCAAGCAGAGAACTGGCGCTGCGACGGCTAGCATCGCGCGCGGCCGCGAACAAGGCACGACGCTCACCAACAATTTGGCCGTGTTGGGGGATGCGTCGACTAAACGCGGGATTGGTCCAATTCGTGCCCATAGCGAACTTCTTATTATACGAGCCAACGGGAGTAGGGGATTCATTTAAAGGACTACGGAATGATCCGGCATATTGTAACTGTTCTCCAGCACCGATCTACAAATTGATGCGCAAGTCTGTCCTTCTTCTCCTTTTTGTCGGCTTGTGCTCTGGTCAGCAGAGCCCAGCGAAACGAACCGTTCCAATGGAACCACTCCCAGACGAACCCGTGAGCAGGGCTCCGCTGCCTACTCCGAAGTTGGTAGAAAACGTTCCAACTTCAAAACCTCCCTCTTCGAAAACAGTTGAGAAGTCCCCCGCGAGTTTTGAAGAGTCGCTGCGCCTTCAGGCCGAGAGCGTGAGCAGGCAGGTGCAGGCGCTTCAGGAGCAGAACCCTAATTTCTGGCGAAGCACGCCGATGGCTCCCGCGCCGGACAATTTGAAAGCGGAACCATTTGAAGCGGCCAATTGCCCGCCGGTGCCCACCGGCGACTTACGAGCGATGGTCGATCGGGAAGCCAAGAAGCAGGAGATCAGTTCCAACCTGCTCCATGCGGTGATTGAACAGGAGTCCGGGAATCTACCGTGCGCGGTGTCGAGTAAAGGAGCCATGGGGCTGATGCAATTAATGCCGGCCACGGCGCAGACTCTTCAAGTGAGGGATCCCTTCGATCCGGGTCAGAACATCGCCGCCGGCAGTCGGTTCCTGAAGTCCCTCCTCGATCGATACAAGGGCGATCTTCCGAAGGCTCTCGCGGCGTACAACGCGGGGCCGGGTCGGGTCGATCAGGCGGGTGAAGTGCCCAATATTCCCGAAACGCAAAATTATGTAGAACGTATCTTGGCTCGAATAGCCGCCAAGGAGCAGGCAATCCAGTAGTTCTACTTCGGCTGCAGTTGGATGCGTTCGATCGTGCTCGCTTCGATTGCGGTTCGGGTGAAGAGCAGCGAGTGATACTTGCCCGTCGACCAATCCGTGAGTAAGTCGCTGTAGTGGGGCGAATCGGGGTCTCCGGATTCGCCTGGAGCGTTCGTCATTCGGCTGCGATCCCAGTTGGCGGTATCGAGCAACATGCGAAAGCTGGCTCCCGAGGCGGCGCGGAAGTTGGCTCCTCCGGCGGCGTTGATCGTGTTGGCATCACCGGGCAGGGGTACGGGCCCCCGGTCAAATGGGCGAATCTTACTGGGGTGGGCGAGGTAGAGCATATGGATATTGCCCCACTTCCAGTTGGCTTGGTGGGGGCCAAACGAGCGAGTCAACTCGCCCAGCGTCGCGGCGAGCGTGCGTTCCAGGGCCGCCGGGTTGGGTTTTGCTTCGAGCGCCTTCAGCACGGTCCCAATGTTGGCGCGCGCGCCTAGGTTTGCCGGTTGAAAAATTGCCGGACCCAGCTTCGCCATCCACACTGCCATCACCGCGGCAGGCATCGAATCCGTCGTCATCTTCGCATCCCATGCGAGCAAAATGGGTAAAATCTCGCGGCCGGAGCTGGACGGACCTGGGTTCCATTTTCGGAGAATGGCTTGGAACCGTTTCGCCGGCTCCGAAACCACGTCAAACTGGAGCCGCTCAAAATCATCAAGCGACCATTTGAGCCGAGTTGCTAATTGTGCCCGGATGCGGTCGGTCCGGAAGGGTTGCGCCCAATCGTAGTTCAAAATAAGGGCGAACCCGGCCGGCAGGATGTTGTTATTGGCCGTCGCCAGCAGTCCGTCCGGAGGGTTTAGCGAACGCGGCAATTGGGCCGGGTCCAAAAAGCCAGCCCATTCGTAGGTTCCCGTCTGCCCGGGTACCGGCAGGAGTCCGTTCCACGATTTCCGAATCGGCGCCAGTCCCGCCACCGCGAAGCCAATGTTGCCTTTGTTGTCGGCGTAGAGCAGGTTCTCCGCGGGAGCTTTGAAACGACCGACGGCCTCGAGAAACTGCGGCCACGTCTGCGCCTGGGCTAACGAGAGCCCCGCCAAATAGCCCGCGGTGCCGGGTTCAGAGCCCACCCAGCGCATCACATACGCCCGCCTCCGGGCCCGATCCAGCCCAATCACCGGCCCATGCATGGTGTGTCTGCACTCCACCACCTCTGCCTTCTTGCCCTTCACCGCCACCGAGTGGCGCTCCACGGTCATCTTCTTCCACACCCCGGCATGGAGGTACTCGTCGAGATTGTTCGGGTTCAACTGCTCCACGTAAAGGTCCTGCTGGTCGGTCCCGGTAATCGTAAAACCAAAGCCGATTGATTCGTTGTGCCCTAGCGCGATACCCGGCAGCGCGGGTTCTCCCGCTCCGATTTGGTTGATCCCGGGGGCCACCAGATGCACCGTTCTCCGCAGACTCGGAATCAGCAACGCGCGATGCGGGTCGCTGGCCAAAAGCGGCTTCCCGGTTACGGAACGCTTGCCGGAGACGACCCAGTTGTTCGACCCCTGCATTTCCAGCGTCACCGGGTCTGTGGCGTCGTCGAAATCGGCAATGGCTCCCGTCGTGATGTCCTTCAAGCTCAGTTCGGCCGGCGCGCGCAACGTCGTTGGTGGGTCAGTTGGTCGAACTTGATCCATGAGTGCCGCTCCGTAAGTGTCCAGTTCGCGCGCGCGGGCCACCTCGCGCAAGACGTTTGACATCATCGAAAAAACCGCGACCCTTGAAACTACGTCTTCTGGCTGCCACAGGCCGGGCGTATAGCCCAACTGTTGAAACTCCCGGGTCAGCTTTCCGCCCTGCTGGATATAGGCGTTGATGCCGTTCGTAAAGGCGCGGGCAATCTTGTACGTGTCAGGGGCATAGGAGGCCCACTCCGCGTTCCAATCGCCTCGAAACCGCAGCAGTAATGCCGTCCGGTCCCGTTCGACATACGCCGGACCCAGCACCTCGGCCAGTTTGCCGGAGCCAGTCCGCCGCCAAAGGTCAATCTGCCAAAGTCGATCACGGGCTGCCATGTAGCCTTGGGCAAAATACAAGTCCGTTTGGTTTTGCGCGTAGATATGAGGGATTCCCCATTTGTCCCGCAGAACCTCAACGGGAGCTTTCAGTCCGGTCAGTCGCAACTCCTCCGCCGCCAACGGCAGCGCGAGCAGGACGTACATTAGCTTAGCGAGGGCCATACCGGTCTCCTCTTCTCCTTCAAAGCGGCCACGCCCTCGGCGTAGTCTGGCGATTCCAGCAACTCGGCCCGTAGTTGCATCGCTACTTGGCCCGCCGCCGCTTCGTCCAGCGATCTCTGTTGATGCGCGAAAATCATCCCGGAGCGAATCGCCTGAGGCGGAAAGCTAGCGATCTGTTCAGCGATCGCAATTGCCCGATCTTCGAGTTCCATCTCCGGGGCCACGGCGTGAATCAAACCCAAGCGAAGCGCTTCGTCCGTTTGAAAAATTCGCCCGGTTAGCGCAATCTCCAGCGCCCGCCGCTCGCCGATCGCCTGCGCAACGGCGCGGAACAGGATCAGAGGGAACATGCCGATTCGCATCTCGGTCAGTCCAAAGCTCGATCCCATCGCCGCTACTACGCAATGGCAGTTTGCGATCAGCCCGATGCCGCCGGCCAACACCGGGCCCTTCACCGCCGCCACGATTGGCTTTGAAATCCGGGCTCCCACCGAAAATAACCGCTCATGTGCCGGGTCTATTGCCGCGGCCTCTTCAAGATCCAGCCCCGAACAGAAAATCTTCCCTTCGGCATCGAGCAACAAGCACGATGTGCCCTCGTGTTCATCGGCTTCGTGGAACACTCGAAGCAGCGTATGGCACAGTTCTCGATTCAACGCGTTCGCCCGTTCCGGTCGAGCGAGCGTCACCCGGCGAACCCGGCCTTCTTGCGAAACTTTGAGGAATGGACTCACAGAGGTTAGGATAACGATTCATGCTGGGATTCGATACTCGGGTAGCGCGCGCGACCTGGACGGTACTCCTGATTTTGCTGGCCGTGTCGCTCACATGGTTGGCGCGCGGGGCCCTGCTCGTCTTCGTCCTGGCCCTTCTGCTTGCTTATCTGATTGCTCCCGCCGTCGCCCTCGCCCACCGGTGGTTGCCGATCCGGTGGTCCTACGGCGTTAAACTCGGGGTCGTCTACCTTCTCCTCTTCGGCGGTGCGGGAACTGTTCTCTTCCTCGTCGTCTCCCACATTGGGCGGGAGGCGGCGGACTTGGCGGCTAAATTACCCGGTCTCGTCAAGTCCGGTGGGGCCCTGCTCGACCAACCCCTCCCTGCGCCCTTGGAACCCTACCGCGAACAGATCCGCACCTTCGTCGAAGGGCATATTCAAGAGGTCATCCCCTTCCTCGGCTCCTTCGGGGGCAACCTTCTGTCCGGTGCGACGAATCTCCTTTACTTCGTCCTCATTCCCATCCTCAGCTTTCTCTTCCTCCTGGAAGCACCGACCGTGCGGGTTCAAGTCGGCGAGTTTTTCGGCGACGCAATTCGCCGCGCCAAGGTCGATGCGGTCCTGGCTGATGTCAACCTCTGCCTTGGCGCGTATATGCGCGCCGTGCTTTCGCTCGTCTCGGCCACCTTTGTCGCCTACGGTATCTACTTCGAAGCCACCTTCGTTCCCTACGCCCTCCTCCTTGCTGCCGTGTCAGCCGTCTGCGAATTCGTACCCGTGGTCGGTCCGCTTACCGGGATGGTGCTTAGCGTCGCCGTCGCGACCTTCAGCGGCTACCCCAATTGGGGCTGGATGATCGTCTTCCTCATCGTTTATCGCGTCTTCCAGGATTACGTCCTTTCTCCCTGGCTCCTCGGCTCCGGCGTCGAACTGCATCCTATCCTCGTCCTCTTTGGCGTCCTCGTCGGGGAAACCGTCGCCGGCATTCCCGGACTCTTCCTCTCCGTCCCCGCCATGGCGATCATCCGCATCATTTACCGGCACCTGCGATGAGAGCGTGGATATGGCTTCTGGCGGTGCCGCTATCCGCCCATATGGTCAGCCTCAGCAGCGGGCAAATGGAGATCGCCGGTGCCGAAGCGCAGTTGATCCTCCGTGTCCCTGCCTACGAACTGACCGCCGGTGAAACGTCTCTCGACAACGCTTACCAGATCCAAGGCGCAACACTCGCTAGCCGAGCCTGCGTCCCCGACGGTCAGGAACTTGTTTGCACCTACAAGTTCACCGCTGTCCCCGCCTCGCCGCGCGTCATCTGCCGCCTCGCGCAGGTCCTCGTCGCCAACCACGTCCACGTGCTCACCGCTCGCCGCAACGGCGAAGTCGCCCGCCAGGTCTTCTCCGGCTCCGTCTTCGACGCCGGCCTCCGTTTCGGCGGCGGCCAGGACCCCATCTCCGCTGCTCTCGACGGCGTCGCGCAAGCCTTCTCCGGTTGGGCCAGGCTCCTGCTGCTCTTCACCATCGGCTTCGCCGCCCGCAGCCGACGCGAGGCCTTGGCCTTCGCCCTCGCCCTCGCCGCGAGCCAAGCCGCCTCGCTCTTTTTCGCCCTCCCCGCCTCACCGCGCTTCGTCGAAGCCGCCGCCGCTATTGGCGTCGGCTACCTCGCCTTCGAAGTCCTCATGCTTCCCGAGGCCGGCCATCGTTGGCTAGCCGTCGCCGGGGTAGGCCTGCTTCTAGGCCTAGGGGTGCCCGCGGGGGAGTCCGGGGTCTACTACGGAGTGCTAGTCGCTTGTAGCGTCGCCGTGGCCGCCGCAGTGGGCCTCTGCCGGCTTGCGCCTCGCCCGTTCTCCCGCCCCGTAGCCGCCTGCCTACTTCTCGTCGCCGCCGGCTGGTTTGCCACCCAGTTTCTTCGATAGGCCTACCGCGGCGAAGTCTTTGGCCAAGCCAACTCTATCCCCTGCGCCGTCATCTTCGCCTGCATCGCCGCCAGTAACTTCTTATCGTTCCGAATCTTCTTCGGAGGGTGACCGGTCATAACCGCCTCCGCCGCAATCTGCCCGGCCGCTTCGCCGATGCCCCACTCCACCGGGTGCAGTCGATAGCAGCCGTTCGTAATGTGTGTAACCCCAAGGTTCTTACATCCCGCCAATAGGTTCTCGACCCGCCGCGGAATCAGCGCCCCCATCGGGATCTGAAACGGCAGGGAACTAACGTCGACATAATTATCGCCCCCCGACGACGGGTGCAAATCGATCCGATAGCTCCCAATCCCCACCGTATCCGCAAACTCCTCGGCCTCCGCCGTCGGCCCCGCCGCCTGTCGCCGTGCCTCCGTCCCCACGTGTTGCTCTACTACCGTAAATTCCGCCAATATCCGCCGCGATTCCCGAACGTAGGGATACTTCGCCAGTCCATCCTCGGTCCCCGCCAAATCGTGCCGCAACCGCAGCCCCTTCCAGCCTTGCTTGCCATCCTCGCGTGGACACTCCGTCTGCATCCAATACAACAAACTCAGCGAAAGCTGCTTGCCTCCGGCCAAATGCTTCGCCGCCTCCGTCTCCGGTACATCGTGCAAATTCCCTAGCCAATAGTCGTTCTGCGGCCAGTTGATCAGCGAAATATCGTTGTAAGACCCGGCAAAATTCGCCTTGTTCGCGATGCGTCGATACAGCCACAAGTTCAACGGCCCCGGGCTCCCCGTCCGCGCTCGCGGATCAAACATCACCGCCCGCGGCGTCAACTTAATCGGGTCCGACATCGCCCACGACAATAATTTGCCCGGCCACGCCGGCTTCATCGCCGGCACATAATCCCGCCAAAACGCGTAATCCTTCGGCCGGTCAATCGTGTGGTCTTCGCCGTCCCGGTAGTCAATCGCGTAACACACGGTAAACGACTGATGATTCTGCGGCTGGGCCACCTCCGGCGCATGGGGTTCGCCCGTCTGCTTCCGCGATTCAAACCCTGTCACGTACTCCGTCTTCGTTAACGGCAACACATCGCCCATCTCGGTCGCGTCAATGAAGTATGGCGCCGTCACCGTCAACTCCCTGCCTGTCACCAAGCTCTTCACTGTTACCGCCCGCACCTTGTCGCCTACCATCTCCGCCTTCACCGGCCGATGCTGCAGCAACACCGTCAACTGCCCCGCGCTCGCCCACGGCGCTAACATGGCTTCCAGAACATGCAGCGACACCGGCGGCTCATGCGTGATCTTCGAAACGGACCCATCACCCGGGTTCAAGTAAGCCTTCGCCCGCGCCTCCGCCGTCAACGGGTAATGGTCCCGATAGTACTGCCGGACCTTGCTCCGATAGGTTCGGTAAAGCACGGTGCCGCCAAAGTTCTCCACCCACGGATGTTCGTCCGGCGGCACCAGTTGCGACGTCAACTGCCCGCCCACCCAGTCGGTCTCCTCCGTCAACACC